>NZ_LWBK01000004.1:0-128699 GCF_001614195.1 Bacillus sp. VT 712
TTTGATATGAGTCGAGTCTGTCATTAAAGCACGTCCACCAACCATGCGATGTTCTATCGCCTGGCGAACAATTTCATCAAAAATGTCTTCAAAAATCGTCGTATCTAAAAAGCGTGTTCGGCGATTAAAACTAATCGTCGAATGGTGAGGAACGGCATCCGTTAACGATAAGCCTAAGAACCATCGATACGCCACATTCGTTTGAATTTCTTTGGCAAGTTGACGTTCGGAACGAACGCCATAAAAGTAACCAATAAACATCATTTTGAATAGCGTAATGGGATGAATGGAAGGACGTCCATTGTCTTCACAATAATAAGGAAGAAGCTTTTCTTCAATAAAGCTAAAATCAATTGTCGCTTCAATTGTACGCAAAAAGTGATTGGCAGGAACTAAATCTTCTACAGAAACCGTCACTTGTTCATCTCGATGATTTTTAAGTGCACCCATCATGTTTCATCAACTCCAGTCTTTTTTTATCAGTGTTACCACTGATAAAAAAAGACAGACATAAAAAAGCTGTTGAGAACAAAGTTTCTCAACAGCCTGAAAATAACCCTGCAATTTGCAGGGTTATTTTTTTATTTATTTAGCTGTGTGTTTGCTTTGGTAGTTTTTTTACCAAAAAACCACCAGTTTGCATTGCCTAATAACTTCATAAGAGAAGGGACAAGCAGCATCCGAACAACCGTAGCATCAATAAAGATAGCAAGCGCGATACCAACGCCCATTTGTTTGACAGGTGTAATGCCAGTAAACGCAAATGCACCTGTAATCACAATCATAATGAGAGCGGCACTTGTAATAATTTTACTAGTTGAAGCTAACCCTTCAACAGTTGCTAAGTTATTATCGCCTGTTTGTTCATACACTTCATGAATGCGTGAAATTAAGAATACCTCATAATCCATACTTAATCCAAATACTAGTCCAAACACAAATACGGGAAGGACTAAGGCAATATTAGACTCTGTTAAGCCAAAATGTCCCCCTTGGAAAAGCCAAACAAGCAATCCGAAAGTAGCTGTTAAGCTTAAAATGTTCATAATAATTGCTTTCAGTGGAATTAAGACAGAACGAAAGGCAATCATAAGGATTAAATAAGTAGATACCAGAACTAACAATAAGCCGTAAGGAGCTTTTTCATATATTTCATCAAAAATTTCTTGCTCAAACTTTGGATATCCTCCTACATACAGTTCAAGATCACCTGGTGTTTTAGCAGCCCACGTCTTTACAAATTCTTTTGCTTCGTTGGAACTTTGTTTTGTATCCAATGTTACTTTTACAAGCATATAATCATTATTTACAAATGACTCAACCGCTGGCTTAGTTTGAGTCTCTAACTGTTGGTTGTTCAATAGTTGGCTAAGTTCTTTCCCTGAATCTACTTTTAATGCAGTAGGTAAAGAGTCAACCTTACTGACCAAATTATCATCTTCTATTTGATGAATAAACGGTACGGCATCATTTAGAGAACCTTGTGCTAACATATCACCATTGCTTTTTAACACAAAGAAGACATCGGTGGTTGTTTCGTCCGTAAAACGCTCATTGTAAACTTCTAAAGCCTTTTTTGAATCATAGTTATCTGGCAGGGCTTCAGAAGATGGGATTTCCAGCTGCATATCTTTAATAGGAAGAAGTGCTGTTAACAAAATAACAAGGGAGACGAGTGTCATAATGACCGGTCGTTTCATTACAAAATGAGCAAAAGAACGCCATTTTGATTGACCCGATTTATCATTTGTGCGCAGGATACGCAAGCGATTTACTTTTTCGCCAAGCATTGCTAAAATAGCTGGCAGTAATGTAACCGCTGATAAGACAGCTACAAATACAACCGCCATGCCTCCTAACGCTACGTTTTGGAAAATGTCTACTTGTATGAATAACATTCCAGCAAGCCCAATAAATACGCAAAGTCCGGAGAAAATGACCGAGCGCCCAGCAGTTTGAATGGTCTTTTTCACAGCGTTTTCTACGCTGTTATGTACGAGCTCTTCTTTAAAACGATTAATAAATAGAAGGGCAAAATCAATACTTAAAGCTAATCCAATCATCGGTACAACATTTAAGATAAAGATTGACAATGGTGTCACATGATGAAAGAAATAGACAATTCCCATTGTTGTAATAACCGTCACGATACCAATAATTAAAGGAATGCCAGCTGCAATAACGCCACCAAAAGCAAGTAATAAAACAATGAGTGCTACAGGGATTCCAATTGCTTCAGCTTTTGCTAAATCTTTTTGGCTAGCTGTATTCATATCCTGAACAATAACAGGTTCGCCTGTTAGCTTCACTCTAATTTCATCATTTTCAATTGGAATATCTTGAAGCTCATTAATTTCATTATCTAAATCGACAGCTGCTTTGTTGAAGTGAATAATGCCATACGCAAAGTTGCCATCAATTGTACTACTATCTAGAGAAGGAGCGTCAATCTTTAACACATAGTCCTTTGTATTAATTTTCTCTAAGTAATTGCTTGCGCTCTTAATAAGCTCTTCATATGAGACGTCATCTTTCTTTTCAAACAAAACAATCGCTTGAGATTCGCTGACGTCAAATTCATCAACAAGAAGCTGTTGGGTTTGTTTAAATTCACCCTCCATCTCAAAGCCGTTACCTCCCAAAACAGATGGGAGTTTCAGAGCAAAATAACCAAATGTAACAATCAAAACAAGCCACATAGCTAGAAAAAGTTTACGATATCGATATAAAATTGTAGATAGCTTTTCCATAATAACCTCCGTTTCTATATAACTACTAGCCTATTTTATAACAAACAATGATACAAATAGAAGTTATTTGGCACTTTTAGTAGCAAATTAATTGCTGGTTGTAAGAAATAAAAACTTGTTTATTTTTTTCATAAAAAAGGAACACTACACTATACAATTATTTGGGTAGGTGTTTTGATGAATCTAGAAAAATCCTCCGTTTGTCAAACGGAATACGGCATTTTAAAAGAAGTAATTGTTTGTCCTCCTACATATATGGAAATTAAAGAAATAATTAATGAAACACAAAAGCATTATGCTGGAGAAAATATTGATGAAACCAAAGCTAGTAAGCAGCATAAAACATTTGTAGAGTACCTTCGTACACAAGGAATTAACGTCATTGAGCTAAAAGCAGACAAAAGGTTTCCAGAACAAGTGTTTACACGAGACATTGGATATGTACTTGGCCACGCGGTTCTTGTTTCCAAAATGGGAAGCGATATTCGTGAAGGTGAAGAAGCTTATTTGACAGAATGGTTGAACAATCATAACCTATCTTATTATCAAGTAAAGGGTGACTCAATTGAAGGCGGCGATGTAATTATCGATGGAAAAGACATTTACATTGGCGTGAGTGGGAGAACGACCACGGAGGCTATTAAGCAGGTCCAAGAACAACTTCCGCATATGAATGTTATACCCATTCCTATTAAAGACGGTTATTTGCACTTGGATTGCGTTTTCAATATTATTTCTAAAACAGAAGCGTTAATTTATCCCGAGGCTCTTGATAAAAGGGAAATAGCATTATTAAAAGAACGATTTGACTTAATTGAAGTAACCGAAAAAGAGCAGTTTACATTGGGGACGAACGTATTTTCAATTGGGAATAAAACGCTTATTAGTTTACCTGTAAATAATCAAGTAAATGAAACCCTTCGTATGAGAGGGTTTGAAGTGGTTGAAATTGATATTTCTGAGATTATTAAATCAGGAGGATCGTTTCGATGTTGTACGCTACCTCTTCAAAGAGAAGAATAGAAAAAGGATTAAAGAAGAGGAAAATCGGGAATTAAAGAGTTGAGTAAGTGAAGGAATGGGGGATTCAATGAAAGGAATCGTAGGTTTTGTAAAAAAACTAATAACTGAAATTAAAGAAGATAATGCAACTGGGCTTGCGGCAGAACAAGCGTATTATTACATGCTTTCGCTGTTTCCGATGCTAATTTTACTGTTATCCATCATACCTTATTTATCCCTTGATGCAAACGATGCGATAAAGGTGTTAGAAAGTGCTATGCCAGCTGAAACAGCAGATATATTTAAAGAAAATGTTGTTCAGTTTATTAATAACCCAAATGGTGGCTTATTAACAATCGGTATTTTAGGAACAATTTGGTCAGCATCAAATGGAATGAACGCATTTATGCGAGCGATGAATGAAGCGTATAATGTAAAAGAAACTCGCTCGTTTATAAAAGTGCGTGGCTTATCGATACTGCTAACAATTGGATTGATTTTAACACTTGTAATTGCACTTATTTTACCTGTATTTGGCGGTGTTATTTTAAAAGCTTTAGTAAGCTGGGGGCTGCCAACTAGCTTTGGGACATTTTTAAGCGTTTTAAGATGGATTGTAGCGATCACAATTATGATTGCTGTGTTATCTATGTTATACCGATTAGCGCCGAATAAAAAGTTTCCTTTTGCACACGTATGGCCTGGTGCTGTGGCAGCAACGCTTCTGTGGCAGCTCACGTCTCTTGGCTTTTCATTTTATGTCAGTAATTTTGGTAACTATTCAGCTACTTATGGAAGCTTAGGAGGCGTCATTGTGCTAATGCTATGGTTATTCTTAACGGGATTAATTCTGGTAATTGGCGGTGAGATTAACGCTATATATCATCAAGATCGAACGATTTCTCCTGTTACAAAAAATGACGAAATAACGGTTAATTAGGAAAAGGGTTTGGGACATAACAAAATGATGGCTTCTAAAAGACGAACACTAGCTGTTCCCATCTCTTTAGTTTGTCTGAACACGTTCGTTCCATTGCGCTACGGTCACTCGCTTTCCGCGGGGAGGAACCTGAGCTTCCTCGCTGCGCTGCGGGATCTCCGTTTTCCCTCTCTTTCCCGCAGGAGTCGAGTGTCCTACGCTCCATTCCACCCTGTTTCCAAACTAGTTTTTCCCAATCAACCAAAAAACCTGAACGATTAAAAGTTATGAACTCTCAATCGTTCAGGTATAGTAGAGGCTGAACTACTTATGTCTCAGTCTCTTTTTAACTACTTTTTTACACGTATCGATTGTATATAAGAATGCTGCTTGTTTATAAGCAATATCATTTATTATGACAGCCTAAGTTTCTGATAACTGATTTGATTGGTATTGTATAGAAGAGATGCCCTGTTGAATCGTTTCATTTGCTGTCGTCATTTGATCCATAGTTGGCGTAATTTCTTTTTTAAAGGAAATTACGCGATAAATGAAAAAGCAAGCAGAGACAATTATAAGTGCAAGGCTTAAGTAAATAATAATCAAAATTTTCAACTCCTTAAGTAACAGTTGTTTTATGAATAAAATACCCTCATTTTTTGTTTTTAAACGAGGAGTATATATCATGCTTAATCTCAGTGTAAAGCTATGAATATTGCTTTTTGTTTGGAATTATTTTCTTGTTTCTGTTGATTCAAAAATGAATAAAATGGTACAATAGACTTATAAAATATGATAGAACGTTGTTTAAACAGGTTTTATTGATAATAAATAAGGTGATTTCTTGAACGACAGACAGCATGTAGGAAAACTTATTCAAAATCTAAGAAATATAGCCAAGTTATCTCAAGAAGAACTTTCTGACGGGATATGTTCCAAAGAAGAACTTGATTTGTATGAAACAGGAGCAAAAGCAATTCAGGGTGACATTTTATATAAAATATCAAAGCGTCTAGGCGTATCTATGAATTATTTTTTTGAAGTAGGAGAGTTAACTCCTAATGACTATTCCAAAGAAATTAAAGAGACCATTCGCTATTATATTCGCAAGAGAAATTATGAAATGGTGTTGCATGTAGTAAACAAAGAAAAGGAAAACCCGATGTTTCAAGATCCGTTTCATGCTCAGTTCTTTTTATGGCACGAAGCGATTTGTGATTATTATATTCATCACTCTTTTCCAACAGCTCTAGAAAAATTAGAGCGAGCTATTTCGTTTACTCGCACAAGTGAACATTTTTATTCTGAAAAAGAAATTGCAATCTTGAACAGCATTGCCATCATTTATGAGGAAGAAGGAGATTTGAAAAAAGCATTTAGTGCGTATATGGAAGCTCTACAACATATTACGCTTCTTCCTAAATTAAAAGATCCGTTTGTAAAAATTCGCATTCTCTATGGACTTTCAAAAGCGCTGTGTGAGATGGAGCGTTATGAAAAGTCAATTAAGTACGGAAGACTTGGTCTAGAGCTCTGTGTAAAGCATGAAACTCTATATTTATTGGGAGAGCTACATTATCAGGTAGGTGAGTCCTTATATAAAATTGGCAAAAGTGAAGAAGGGCTATCCTGTCTCCAAAAATCGATTCACATATTTGAAATTGAAGAAAACGAACGATTTGTTTCGTTAGTAGAGCAAGAAATACAGCTTTTACAAGCAGATTTTAAATAGCTATAAATGAAAAAGAGGACCTAAAATAAAACATTAGGTTCTCTTTTTTATCTGCATAATGAAAAATAAGTAAAAATAACTAGTTGATGGAAGGCAATCTAACCAGATAGATTTTAAGTTGTTGTTTTTTAAATATAGTTATTTAAGAGTTTTTTTATTCTTTTTGGAATATAAAACCCCAATAGACCATAAAATTTTTTGGTTTGTCGAAGAAGCTAATATTTTCGTAGGATTTTAGATTTTTCTGTAGTTTGTCAGAGAGTATGACAGAGTTAAGGGTATATGGATAGGTTTTCTAACAAAAAATCCGAAAAATAAAATGGTTTAAAATACCTATCATTTCCCCTTTTATTTCCAAAATGTAGGTATGTTAACGACATGTAAAAGATTATTTACGAACAAGTCAAAAAATTTACAACTTATTTAAAATCTTTTCTGCTATACTATTTTTGAACAGTCTACTAATCTACTTGAAAGGTGAATGATACATGAAAAAGGGTAAACACAACAAAGCGAAAAAAATATTATCAACCTCTTTGGCGTTATCGTTATTATCAATGCCTCTTGTAACAACAACTGTATCTGCTTCTAGTACTCATGAGAACCACCAGAATTTATCTGAAAAAAAAGAGAAGCGTCCAGGAAAGAAAGATTCAATTGTCAAAATGCGCTTAATGGAAACAACTGATATTCATACGAATCTATTAAACTATGATTATTACAAAGATGCTCCTTATGAAAAAGTAGGATTAGTGAAGACGGCTTCACTTGTTAAGCAAGCGCGCAGCGAAGTGAAAAACAGTTTATTAGTTGATAATGGTGATTTAATTCAAGGGACACCGTTAGGTACATATAAAGCGACGGTAAAACCACTTAAAAAAGGTGAAGTTCATCCTGTCTTTAAAGCAATGAACGAAATGGACTATGATGTTGCGACTCTAGGAAATCATGAATTTAACTACGGCTTAGATTATTTGGAAGAAGCTTATAATGACGCTGACTTTCCTTATATTAACGCCAACGTATATATTGACGATCACGATAACAATCCTAAAAATGATAAAAATAAATTTACTCCTTACAAAATTGTGAATAAAAAAGTTGTGGATGAGAACGGAAAGAAGCACGTTATTAAAGTAGGTTTTATCGGCTTTGTCCCTCCACAAATTAATGAGTGGGATAAAGCAAAGCTAGATGGTAAAGTCATTACGAAAGATATTGTAGACACAGCGAACAAGTTTGTACCAGAAATGAAGAAAAAGGGAGCGGATGTTGTCATTGCCCTTGCTCATTCTGGATTTAGCAGCAACAAAGATAACTCCGAAGATACGATTTATGCCCTAAGTGAAGTAAAAGGCATCGATGCGATTACGTTCTCTCATACGCATAAAGTGTTCCCGGCAAAAACAGAAGCAGCGCTTGATGGTCTATTCTTAGACGTAAATAAAAAGCCGCTTCCAGGCGTAGATAATGCAAAAGGAACAATTAACGGTGTGCCAGCTGTACAAGCAGGGTACGGCGGAGGTTCTCTCGGCTTAATTGACCTGTCTTTAGAAAAGAAAAAGGGCAAGTGGTCTGTTATAAACTCACAGTCTTCAACAAGAGAGATTTATAAAGATGTAAAAGATCCACAAACAGGAAAAACAGTAACGCAAAGCACGGTGGAATCTGATAAAAAGATTTTAAAAGCGATTCAAAAAGATCATATGAACACAGTGAACTACGTAAATACGCCAATCGGTAAAACAACGGATGATATTCACAGCTACTTTGCGCTGGTTCAAGATGACCCATCTATTCAAGTTGTAACAAATGCTCAAAAGTGGTACGCAGAAAAATATATTGCGGACAATAAGCCGGAATACAAAGACCTTCCAATTCTATCAGTTGGTGCTCCGTTTAAAGCGGGTCGAAATGGCGTAAATGAATTTACAGAGATTAAAAAAGGCGACTTAACTATTCGCAGTGCGGGCGATTTGTATTTGTATGACAACACGTTGAAAGCAGTCAAAGTAAAAGGTTCAGTTGTGAAAGAATGGATTGAAATGTCAGCTGGAAAGTTTAATCAAATTACGCCAGGGAAATCGGAAGAGCAAGAACTTTTAAATCCTTCCTTCCCTGTATACAACTTCGACGTAATTGATGGGGTTCAGTATCAAATTGATGTAACAAAGCCAGCTAAATACGATGGGAATGGTAATGTTATTAACGCAAATTCAAGCCGTGTTACGAACTTAACCTATGATGGCAAGCCAATCGATTTAAACCAAGAGTTTATCGTTGTAACGAACAACTACCGTGCAAGTGGAGGAGGAAACTTCCCAGGTCTTAAAGGTAGCGAGCTAGTGGTAGATTCAGCGGATGAAAATCGTCAAATCTTAATGGATTATATTACAGAACAAAAAGAAATTACGCCAACTGCTGACAACAATTGGTCTATCGCACCGATTAAAGGAGAAGCAAATGTTACCTTTACATCATCTCCAAAAGGAGAAAGCTATGTAAAAGAAGGTAGCAACATTTCTTACACAAATAAAACAAATGACCAAGGGTTTGGAATCTTTAAACTGAACTTAAGCGGTGGAACTTCAACAGATCCGGTTAAGGTTCAGCTATTAGGCATGAACGATCTTCACGGTCAGTTAGATACGGATACAAAATTAACCCTAAATGGACAAAGTGTTCTTGCTGGTAGCATGGAGTACACGGCAGCGGCAATGAAACAGCGTGAAAAAGAAAATGAAAACACGCTTTTAGTTCATTCAGGAGATATGATTGGTGGAAGCCCACTTATTTCAGCTTTATTCCAAGATGAGCCAACGGTTGAAGTAATGGAAGCGATGGGCTTTGATGTAGGTACGCTTGGTAACCATGAGTTTGATGAAGGGATTTCTGAGCTACACCGCATGATCAAAGGTGGAGATCATCCAAAAGGCAATCCAGGATACGATGGTATGAATTTTCCTGTTGTGGCAGCTAACGCATATGATACGTCAACAAATAAACTAATTACCGATCCGTATGCAGTTAAAGAAGTAGGTGGCCAAAAGATTGGCTTTATCGGAGTTGTGACGCAAGAAACTCCTTCAATGATTGTTCAAAAAGGAAACGAAACGTTAAAAATTACTGATGAAGCAGAGGCGATTAACAAGTATACAAAAGAGCTCAAAGACCAAGGTGTGAAAGCAATCGTTGTGCTAGCTCATAACCCTTCTGTACAAAATGGAAGAACAGATGCTTTTGATGCTGCTGATATTGCAGAAAAGGTAGATGACGAAGTAGACGTAATTTTTGCTGCTCATAACCATGCAAAAGTCAATCAAGTCGTTGACAATAAATTAATCGTTCAAGCGTATTCATACGGCTCTGCGTTTTCGGATGTAGACATTGAAATCGACCCTGCAACAGGGGACATTAGTAAGAAACAAGCAGAAGTTGTGACTGTATACCAAAAGGACTATACACCAGACCCTGCGGTTTCCGCTATCTTAAACAAGTATGAAGAAAAAACGGCTCCAATCAAAGCAGAAGTAGTGGGTGAATCACTTACTACTTTACCTAAAAGATACCCTACAAATGGTGAAGTGGGAGACGTTGCTTTAGGAAATCTTTTAGCTGATGGAATGAAGTACGCAATGAATTCTGACTTTGCTTTAATGAACGGTGGCGGTTTACGTGCTCAGCTTGATGCGGGTGAAGTAACGTTTGGTGATTTATTCTCCATTCAACCGTTTGGAAATGTCTTAAACAAAGTGACCCTTTCAGGAGCTGATCTTGAAACGGTATTAAACAACCAGATTGCAGCTTCTGGACTTGATTTTCACGTTGCAGGTTTCCATTACACATGGGACCCAGCTACGCTAAAAGTCGTTGATTTAACTTTACCTGATGGAACGCCTTTAGATCCATCTAGAGAGTATACGGTTGTTGTCAATAACTATATGTATGGCAATACAAAATATGGAATCGGCGAACTATCGAAAGATATGGAAGTTGGTCCTGAAGATTTAGAAGCTACGATTGCTTATGTAAAGACGCTTCAGCAACCATTTGATTACAAGGTAGAAGGTCGCATTCAGCAAGCAGTTGTGGGTGCGAACAGTCAGCCAACGGAATTAAAGAAAGCTCAATAATAACATGTTTTATGTAAAAGAGACTGAGACATAAGTAGTTCAGTCCTTACTATACCTGAACGATTGAGAGTTCATAACTTTTAATCGTTCAGGTTTTTTGGTTGATTGTGAAAACAAAACAATGTTGGAAACAAGGTGGAATGGAGTGTAGGACACGCGACTCCTGCGGGAAAGAGAGGGAAAACGGAGATCCCGTAGCGCAATGGAACGAATGTGTTGAGACAAACCAAAGAGATGGGAACAGCTAGTGTTCGTCTTTTAGAAGCAATCATTTTGTTATGTCCCAAACTCTTTTGTTATATAGGCAAATCTGTTCTCTACGTTTCGTGAATATGCCATAATGATAGGTACTGATGAATAAGTTAAAGGAGAACAACTGATAAAATGAAATTAGTATCATGGAATGTAAACGGGTTACGAGCATGTGTGAAAAAAGGCTTTATGGACTATTTTCACGAAGTGGACGCAGATCTATTTTGTATTCAAGAAACAAAGCTTCAAGAAGGCCAAATAGATTTAGTAACAGAAGGATATCATCAATATTGGAACTATGCTGAAAAAAAAGGGTATTCTGGAACGGCCATTTTTACAAAGAAAAAGCCTTTAGGCGTCACGTATGGCATACGTGATTTTGAAGATTTAGAGGGAAGAGTCATTACGCTTGAATTTGAAGAGCTGTTTGTAGTCACAATGTACACGCCAAATGCGAAAAGAGACTTAACTCGACTTGCTTATCGACTGGAGTGGGAAGACGCAGTCAGAAGCTATTTAATAGAGCTAAACCAGCAGAAGCCGGTTGTTTTTTGCGGTGACTTAAATGTTGCTCACACACCACTAGACCTACGAAATGCCAAGAGCAACAAAGGAAATTCAGGTTTTACAACAGAAGAACGAGAAAAAATGACGCAACTGTTAGCGGAAGGATTTGTTGATGCGTTTCGTTATCTTCACCCAAACCAAGAAGGTATGTATACATGGTGGTCGTATATGAGTACGGTGAGAGAGCGAAACATTGGATGGCGCATTGATTATTTTTTAATTTCAGAGCAGCTGAAAAGTCGATTAAAGCGTGCGGATATTCACTCAAACATTTTGGGAAGTGATCATTGTCCCGTTGCAATTGAACTTATTTAAGGAGGAATAAGAATGAAAACCTATCGAAATCGAACGGATGTACCAGTTCAAGAAACTTGGAATTTAGCTGACATTTATCCAAATATAGAGGAATGGCATGTACAGTATGCACTTATTGAAGAAAAGGTGGCTGAATTAAATAGCTTTAACGGAAACATTTCAAGTGCTGAAGAGTTGTATCAATTTTTAAACTTAAAGGAAGAAATGACCTATGAATATAGCAAACTATATGTATATGCGTTTTTACAACATGACTTAGATACACGAGTTTCAGCTTCTCAGGCACTTTTAGATAAAGCTAGCCACTTAGGTCAAAAAATAAGCAGCGCCACTTCATTTTTTATGCCATTTTTATTATCACTAGATGAATCTACGCTTAAATCATACATAAACGAAGTAAAAGAATTAGCTTATTTTGAGGATTCGTTATTTGAGTCGTATCGGTATAAAAAGCACGTGTTAAGCAAGGAACAAGAAGAAATTTTATCGAAAATGGGGGATGCGCTAGGTTCTCCTCGTCAGACATTTGGGATGATTAATAATGCGGACATTCGTTTTGGTGAAGTAACGACTGATTCTGGTGAAAAGGTGACATTAACAAGAGGGATGTATAGCAAGTTAATTGAGGATAAAAACCGAGAGAAGCGAAAAGAAGCATTCCAAGCTTACTACAAGCCGTACATGCATTTGCAACATACAATTGCTTCAACGTTAAGCTCAGCGATTAAAAATACAAAAACAACGTCTGAAATTAGGCAGTATCCATCTACTTTAGAAAGAGCGCTATTTTCAGATAATGTTCCAAAAGAGGTATATGAGAATTTAATCCAAACAACAAAAGCACATATTCAGCCGTTGTATGATTATATGGACATTCGAAAAAAAGAGCTTGGGTTATCAGAGCTTCGTCAATATGATTTAAGTGTCCCGTTAGTGAAAAATCATAAGCTAACGATTCCCTATGATAAAGCATATGAAACAATGTTGGAGAGCTTGTATCCACTCGGTGAAGAATATGTCAATACGTTAAAGAGCTTTAAAGAAAAGCGATATATTGATGTAAGAGAAACACCAGGGAAACGCTCAGGAGCATATAACTTAGGTTTATACGGCGTTCATCCATTCGTTTTATTGAATCATCAAGATGATTTATCAAGCTTGTTTACTCTTACTCATGAAATGGGCCATGCGATGCATAGCTATTATTCAAACCAGTATCAGCCTCAAATTAAAGCTGGGTATTCAATCTTTGTAGCGGAAGTGGCATCGACGGTCAATGAAGTTCTTTTAATTCGTTATTTAATTGAGCGGGCTAAAACAGAAGAAGAGAAAAAGTACTTATTAAATCACTTTATTGATCAGTTTAAAGGAACCTTCTTCACGCAGGTGATGTTTGCCGAGTTTGAACAAATTACGCATGAAAAAGCACAGAAACAAGAGGCGTTAAATGCTGAGGTATTTAATGAAGTGTATGCCGATTTAATGAAGCAATATTATGGACCAAGTCTTGTAGCAGATGAAGAAACCAAATATGGATGGGCTAGAATCCCTCACTTTTACCGTCCATTTTATGTCTATAAGTATGCGACAGGCTTTGTGTCAGCCATTGATATTGCTGATCGACTTATTAAAAAGGAAAAAGGAACAAAAGAAGCGTATTTACAATTTTTGCGAAGCGGGAGCTCGGATTATCCGCTTGAACTATTAAAAGCTACCAACGTTGATCTCTTAAAACCAGATGCTATTGCTAATGCGATGTCCGTCTTTGCAGAGTTAGTTAAGCAGTTAACGAAATAATTGATAAAAAGAGGCTGGGACCTAAGTAATTCAGCCAATGATAAACCTGAACGGTTGAGAGTTCCTCACTTTTAATCGTTCAGTTTTTTTCTTGATTGTGAAAACAATGTTGGAAACAGGGTGGAATGGAGCGTAGGACACTCGACTCCCGCGGGAAAGAGAGGGCAAACTGAGTTCCGCAGCGCAGCTCAGGTTCCTCCCCGCGGAAAGCGAGTGGCCGTAGAGCAGTGGAACGAACTTGTTCAGGTAACTAAAGAGGTGAGAAAAGGGAGTGTTGATATTTTTGAAAATTTGTTTTGTTATGTCCCATCCTCTTTCTCTTTATTTGAAAAACTTTCGAATGTCGAAAAAAATAGGTGAAAAGGGTAGTGCATGTAGTGAGAAAGTGTGTTAAGATACGATTTGGTTGAAAAAGGATATCGGTAAAGAGGGTGAGGGTATGACCGCTGTTGAGGTCAAAAAGGGCTCTGGAGAAAAGCTAAATCTATTCTTTTTAACATGGCCTATTTTTTTAGAAGTTTTTCTTTTTATGCTGATGGGAATTGCCGATACGTTTATGCTAAGCGCGCTTTCCGATGACGCGGTATCAGGAGTAGGAGCAGCAAACCAATACCTACATATTGCGATTTTAATCTTAGAAGTAATTGGGAACGGTGCGGCGATTGTGGTTGCTCAGTACATCGGTTCAAAGCGCTACATGGAAGCCGCTAGAATATCAGCTTTGGCAGTTACTATGAATTTAATTGTTGGCATAGTCATTAGCGTGTTCTTTTTATTGTTTGCACGCAGCATGATGGCTGCTATGAACTTGCAAGGCGAAGTTTTGGCTTACGCGCAAAGTTATTTAGCGATTGTTGGTGGTGCTATTTTTTTACAAGCGATTATTAACTCGTTAGCTGCTATCATCCGTGTTCATGGCTTTACAAAACAAGCTATGTTTGTATCTCTTGGTATGAATTTATTCCATATTGTTGGAAACTATCTATTAATCTTTGGGAAGTTTGGTTTTCCAGAAATGGGTGTTCAGGGGGCTGCTATCTCAACAGTTGTCAGCCGCTTGCTTGCATTGATGGTTTTCTTCTGGTTGCTATATCAAGTGATGGAATACAAAGTTAAGGTTCAGTACTATTTATCGTTATCAAAAGAATATATGGGGAAAATCTTAAAGATTGGCCTTCCATCAGCATTTGAGCAAGTCATGTATCAAGGTTGTCAAATTGTCTTTTTATATTATGCAACGTATCTTGGCTCAGAATCGTTAGCAGCTAGGCAGTACGCTACCAATATTTCAATGTTTATTTACTTGTTTGCCATCGCTATTGGAATTGGAACATCCATTATTGTAGGCCGATTAGTAGGTGGGAACGAAAAAGATGAAGCCTATACGCGCGTTTGGCACAGTGTAAAGTGGGCTGTAGGGGTTACGCTTGGAATGGTAGTGCTTGTTATTTCGTTTCGAACAAAACTAATGAGTTTATTTACAGATAATGAACAAATCATTACGCTAGGTGCTACGGTTTTAGTGCTAAGTATTGTGCTAGAAACAGGGCGAACAATGAATATTGTCCTAATTAATTCTCTGCGCGCAGCTGGTGATGCTAAATATCCATTATTTATTGGCTTGTTTTCAATGGTGCTCATGAGCTTACCGCTTGGCTATTTCTTTGTGTTCCATTTAGATATGGGGCTTGCGGGCATTTGGTTAGCAATTGCTGCAGATGAGTGGACGCGAGCCGTTATTATGTTCTTTCGCTGGAAAAGCAGAGCATGGGAAAATCATGCGCTTGTTAATCATGAAAAAACAGAACCTGTGCAAGCTTAGAAGAGGCTGGGACATAAGTAATTCAGCCAATGATAAACCTGAACGATTGAGAGTTTCTCACTTTTAATCGTTCAGGTTTTTTGGTTGATTGTGAAAACTGAGATCCCGCAGCGCAGCGAGGAAGCTCAGGTTCCTCCCCGCGGAAAGCGAGTGGCCGTAGCGCAATGGAACGAACGTGTTCAGACAAACCAAAAAGATTGGAACAGCTATTGTTCGTCTCTTAGAAGCAATCATTTTGTTATGTCCCAAACTCTTTTTCGTGTGGAGAAAAGTTATACATAAGTAAAAACGTTAATATGATAGTGTCATAGAGCTTGACCACAATAAGGAAGTAGGTGGAGGCATGGGAGCGTTTTTAACAGATCTTTTAGAGCTGCTGACAAGCTTTGGGTACATTGGCATTGCATTGGGGTTGATGGTTGAAA
The DNA here is from genome assembly GCF_001614195.1 of Bacillus sp. VT 712. Taxonomy (NCBI): domain Bacteria; kingdom Bacillati; phylum Bacillota; class Bacilli; order Caryophanales; family Bacillaceae; genus Bacillus; species Bacillus sp. VT 712. Next base: position 15,715 of record NZ_LWBK01000004.1, read on the forward strand.
TAATTCCGAGTGAGATTGTACTAGCATACGGTGGCTACATGGTAACGAAAGGAATTATTACGTTTTGGGGAGCAGTTATCGCTGGAATAATTGGTGGAACGATTGCTCAATGGTTTTTATATTGGATCGGAGCTTACGGTGGACGTCCATTCTTACAAAAGTATGGAAAGTATTTATTTATTCGTGAAAAACACCTAGATGTTTCAGAAAAATGGTTTAAGGAATATGGAACAGGAATTGTATTTACCGCTCGATTTGTACCGGTGGTTAGGCATGCTATTTCTATTCCAGCTGGCATTGCAAAAATGTCGTTTTGGAAATTCACGTTCTTAACCATTTTAGCAATGGTTCCTTGGTCCATACTATTTGTCTATTTAGGGATTCAGCTAAAAGAAAACTGGATTAATATTGAGGAAATTGCGACTAGCTATACCATTCCTTTTATTGTCTTTGCACTTGTGGGCGTCGTTTTGTATTTTGTGTTTAAAAAGCCTGCTTCTTCTCAAAAGTGAGAATCCAATTAGTTGTTCTTATGTATAAGGTAGTGCTATGATGCTTATACGTAAGGAGTGATACAATGATAAATGAAGTATGGCTAAACGACACAAAGCTTATAGTTCGACATTTTGAAGAAAAGCAAGAACAAGAAAAGCGCTACATTACGTTTGAATTTGACGTGACAAGCGAAGCATATCATGATGTTACCACCTTGTTATATAAAAATAAGTTTCATGTTCGTATTCCGGCAAAGAATGAGTCTTTTTTTGCTGTCATTCAAACATACTTTACATCCGTTACAAACTTATATCAGGAAAATCAAATAGGAACGTTTACCTTAACTCTTGTTGAGGAGCAACCTAAATGAAACTTAGCATACTTGATCAATCACCAATAAGAATGGGTCAAGAACCTCAACAAGCATTAGTTGAGTCTGTTGAGCTTGCAAAACTAGCAGATAAACTGGGATACACGCGCTATTGGATGTCTGAGCACCATGATTTAAAGGGATTAGCAAGCTCCGCACCAGAAGTCATGCTTAGCTATATTGGTGCACAAACGAAGAAAATTCGGCTTGGTCCTGGAGCCGTTTTATTACCTTATTACAAGCCTTATAAAGTAGCGGAAGTGTACAATACACTTGCAGCGCTACTTCCTGATCGCGTTGATATTGGGCTAGGTAGAGCACCAGGAGGCGGAACAGACGTCATGACAACTCTTTCGGATAACTTTCTGCAGCAAGCATTTAAGATGCCTGCTTTAGTAGAGGAGTTGCTTCATTTTCTAAACTATAAAAAAAGTGCTGTTACTGGCCTGAAGGCTGCTCCATTGCCCGCGGTTTCTCCAGTACCGTGGATTCTTGGAACAAGCAAAAAAAGCGCTTTACTAGCTGCTAAGTACGGCTTGCCGTATGCATTTGGACAATTTATGAGTAACAAAGACCTAGAAGAGATTTTGCACGAGTATCGTACAAGCTTTCAATCTCATCGAGGACAGCAACATCCAGAAGCTTTATTAACGGTATCGGTTATTTGTGCAGAAACAGATGAAAAAGCAAAAGAACTTGCTCACAGTGCGTTAGCATGGAGTATTCAAAGTGAAAGAGGAGACGGCAAAGTAGGTCTCCTTCCAGTTGATGAAGCAAAGAAATATATTGACGAATTGCCAGATGATCAGGTTAAAGCTGATATTGAAAAGAAAATGCTGATTGGTTCACCAACGACAATCAAACATAAGCTTAAATCTATGCAGGACGCTTATCAAGTGGATGAGTTTATGCTCGTTTCGTTCATTCCATCGTTTGAAGAGCGCCTTCAATCCTACGAACTTTTAGCACATGAAATATTTACTGAAGAGAGGCTGGGACATAAGTAATTCAGCCAATGATAAACCTGAACGATTGAGAGTTTCTCACTTTTAATCGTTCAGGTTTTTTGTTGATTGTGAAAACAATGTTGGAAACAGGGTGGAATGGAGCGTAGGACACTCGACTCCTGCGGGAAAGAGAGGGAAAATGGAGATCCCGCAGCGCAGCGAGGAAGCTCAGGTTCCTCCCCGCGGAAAGCGAGTGGCCGTAGCGCAATGGAACGAACGTGTTCAGACAAACCAAAAAGATTGGAACAGCTATTGTTCGTCTCTTAGAAGCAATCATTTTGTTATGTCCCAAACTCTTTTTGTGACAAAAATTAGCTGTGTGTTTAAAGTGATGGATTACTATTGAATTTTTATAACTTTTATTGTATAAATATTTATATCGGTATTTATTTATTCAAACTTAATGAAAGTAAAATAGATAAATCTAGTGGAAAGAAAGGAAGGGACAGAATAATGGGTTACATAACAACAGAGCAGTTACCTGCGTTTCATCAATTTGCATATCTTCATGAAGAGAGTGGCTTAAAGAAAAGTAAAAAAGCAAGCTATACGAAAGAGCAGCTTTATGAAGCGGTATGCAATAGCTTTTATACGTTTTCTATTTATGATAATCATCAGTTAATTGCGTTCGGCCGAATGATTTCAGATGGTATTTACCAAGCTTTAATTTGTGATGTGATGGTAGCTCCAACTTATCAAAAAAAAGGGCTAGGAAAGCAAGTTATTGAAGGAATCGTCAATAAATGTAACGAACGAGGAATTGAGTCCATTCAACTTTTTGCTGTAAAAGGAAAACAGCAGTTTTATAAGAAGCTCGGGTTTCAAGAGCGGGATTCAGAAGCACCTGGCATGTCGTTAGTACAATAATAAAAAGGTAGGCGAAAGCCTACCTTTTTATTATTGTACAGCATCAAATTTATTTACTTTCCATGTAGCTCCTGATTTATAGAATGTGACCGTGCGTTTTACAGTGCCACCTTCTACGTCGGGAACAGTGAATTCGTAAGAGCGTACATCAGAACGTTGATATGTTAATTTAACTTTGGCTTTATTCCACTCTAACATGTTTCCACCATCTCCAACTGGACGAGCTAGCTTGCCGTTATGTGTGATAAAGCCGTATTTTGTTAGTCCTGCATTAATTGCGCTATTTGTATAAACTCCACTTAAGTAAGAAGTAACTTTTTGTTTTGTATCAAATTCGCTGCAAACATAAGAATAATAAGTGCCTTTATAAGTAAATGCTTTTTGTGTACACGCTTTTTGTTTGTAACCGTGTAATGTATTCCAATAGCGAGTGTTTGCGTCCGCCGCAATTTTAATAGCTTGGTTATTTGATAGGGTTGCTGACGTTGTTGCGGCCGTAGCACCTGCAGTCATTGTAAAGAAAAGAGCCATTGTCATTAGAACTAGTTTAAATTTTTTCATTGTGATTCTCCCTCCTAAATGAATCATCTTTTATGTAACATTCATGTTGCTTTTGTTACAATTATGTTACATTTATATTACAACAGAATTCAGAAAAAGAAAAGGGGTTTTCCGAATTTATGTTTATTTTTCCCTTTAAATTTTAAAACAAACCTGAAGTTATGAAATGACTGCGACATATTTTGAATGTAGTTTGTTAAATGATATGGCTGTGGTAAGATAGGTATGTCTAGATTACACTGAAGGAGAGAACATAATGGGTTATTTGTTTGCAACAACTATCTTTTTAATTATTGCTGTTGTTGTTGGGTTTCTAGTAACGGTTGTGAGTATTGCAAGACGAAATAAAAATGAAGGATCTAAATAAAAGCAAAAGTCATTTTGAAGTGACTTTTGTTTTTTTATGTACATATAAAAATACGACTCTCTTGCCTCACACCCCTTTGTAAAAAAAGAACTAGTTTTGTCACCTTTATGTCGTTTTATCGGAATTTCAAAGAGAAGTGTTTACTGAACCGTAGTATAAAGGTAAGCACTTATTTATGAACATTGGTTATAAGTAAGGCTAGAAATCATAAATTATAAATTAAGAAGAGGAAAAGCAGTGTTTTTGTATAATTTGTTATAAAGTAAGAGTTTGCTAGGAGTTCTAACATAAAAGGGGATTTGCATCGTTGCTTATGTCATAATAATGAATATTCATTTTTCGACATCAAGTATTTTCCACATTATTCATTTAAGAAGAAACGAAGGAGTGGTTGCTTTGCAAAGACAAAAATTAGTAGTAAACGGTGAACGGTTAAAACAAGAGCTTGAAGCATTTGCTGACTATGGAAAAACAATTAATAACGGTGTTACAAGGCTATCTCTATCTAAGGAAGATCGACTGGTACGCGATTATTTCTGCGAATGCTGCGAGCAGCTAGGCATGACAGTTAAAATTGATGATATGGGATGTATCTATGCAACTTTACCGGGAGTTGAAGATAAGCCACCTATTGTCATGGGTTCTCATCTCGATACGGTAAAAAAAGGTGGTCGCTTCGATGGCGTACTAGGAGTTGTGGCAGGGTTAGAGCTTGTAAGAACTCTTGTAGAGAACAACATTAAGCCGAAAGTTCCCATTATGATTGTGAACTTTACAAACGAGGAAGGAGCTAGATTTGAACCTTCAATGATGGCTTCAGGAGTGTTGTCTGGGAAATTTGATAAGCAGACAATGTTAAAGAAACAAGATGTGGAAGGCACAACTTTTGAGCAAGCTTTAGCAGCAAGTGGTTATGAGGGAGATATTACAAACCGCTTAACAGAAGCTGCTGCATTTTTGGAGCTACATATTGAACAAGGCCCTGTATTGGAAAGTGAAAATCTATCAATTGGAGTAGTGGAGTGTGTGCTTGGGATGGTTTGCTATGAAATTGAAATTACAGGTGAATCCGATCACGCAGGCACCACACCAATGAAGATGAGAAAAGATGCCCTGTTCGCTACTAATACAATTATCCAAAAAGCGCGTGAAAAACTGAGCGCAATTGATGAAGAACTAGTTTTTACGATGGGGCGCATGAACGTCTTGCCAAATATTCATACCGTCATCCCAAATCAAGTTATTTTTACCATTGAAGCTAGACACAAGGATATGAATGTTATTGCAGAAGTAGAAGAAATAATTAAAAACCTATCCTCTTTAGCAGCAGCGGAAGGCTGTGCGATGAAAGCAACGAAACAATGGGGACGAGATACCGTATGGTTTAATGAAAGAGTGTGTGGAGTTATTGAGAAAGCAACGCAAAACCTCACGTATTCTTATAAGCGAATGGTAAGCGGAGCGGGTCACGATGCGCAGTTTATTGCTAGTTATGTACCGACGGCGATGATTTTTGTACCAAGCTTGAATGGTAAAAGTCATTGCGAGGAGGAATTTACTGAGTGGAAGCAGTGTGAACAAGGCGTAAATGTATTATTAGAAGCGGTGATGCAGCTGCTTGAATAGAAAAAAGAGACTGAGATATAAGTAGTTCAGCCTCTACTATACCTGAACGATTGAGAGTTCATAACTTTTAATCGTTCAGTTTTTTTGGTTGATTGTGAAAACAGTGTTGGAAACAGGGTGGAACGAACGTGTTCAGACAAACTAAAAAGATGGGAACAGCTAGTGTTCGTCTTTTAGAAGCAATCATTTTGTTATGTCCCACACTCTTTTTTTAATGAAGACTGTTCAACATTTAGCTCAATTAAATTCCCATCAGGGTCTGCACAAAAGATTTGGGCAAAGCCGCTTTTACTCTTTCGTTTTTCAAGGGTCTCAATTCCTTTAGAGGTTAAATGACGGAGCGTCTCTTCAAAGTCAGCTACACGAAGAGCAAAGTGACCTTCACGACTGCTTAGTTCCGTTGTTCCACGAAGGGTTTGAGCAGTAGGAAAAACGATTAAGTGGATTTGTTGATTCCCAACTCCGTACCAAGCTCCTTCGAAATCAAAATCTGGACGCTTAATTTCTTGTAATCCTAAAACATCTCCATAAAAATGTTTGGCTTTTTCAATATTTGTTACGGCTATGCTTACGTGATGTAAGGCTTCGTATGTAATCATGATAAATTCCTCATTTCTCAAGAGTTATTATGTAAAACGATATCATAAAAACAAATAGATGACCACAAGTACGAATGTATACTGAGTATAAACTAGTGCACAATGAAAAGGTACAAAAAAGGGAGTGTATAAAATGGATATGGAAATGCAAGGTAGCTCATCTACTGAACGGTTTATTCCAGTAACATCTGTAGCTAATGATAAAGGAGTAGAGGTAGCTCTTGATATTTATAGTTATACCATTCAGATTGTAAACATTTGCTTTTTAGGTAATCCCCAACATGAGAATGAATTTGTGTTAGTGAATGCAGGAATGCCAGAGTCGGCTCCAATGATTTTAAAGGAAATTGAAGACCGATTCGGTGTGGGTGCTCAGCCTAAAGCAATCGTTTCGACCCATGCTCATTTTGATCATATTGGTTCTATTATTGACCTAGTTGATAAGTGGAACGTTCCTGTCTATGCTCATGAGTTGGAAATGCCTTATTTGACAAGTCAAAAAAATTATTCACTACCGGATAGTATAGTAGAGGGGGGGCTTGTAGCAAAATTATCCCCTCTATTTCCTACTGAAGCCATTGGTTTATGGGGAGCTTTTTATCATTGTTTTATGTCCCAGAAGGCAAGAACGGTTCCCCATATGAAAATAACGAAATAAAATAAGCGCTGTAATAAACCGACAGGCATTGGAAAAAAGAAAACAAACATTATAAGTAATAGAATCATAAATAGAATGGTTAAACAAATAAGCGTCCATTTGCGTCCTGTAGGTAAAAGCTTCGCGTATATCCAAAGTCCGGCTAAAGTAGTGATCATCCCCACCTGAGCAACAATGGAGTGCCAAAATAGATTTATATCAGCTGGTATGAATCCAGAAACGATATTTCCTAATGCCAATAGTAAAAGAAAGATCGTTGCTAGATGTCTCACTTTTGTTTTTGCAAGGTTTTGTGCTAAATACAAAATCCCAATAGCGAGAGTTAAACCGTTTATAATAAACAAGACGTTCATCCAAAGATGAAAAGGAGAACAGATCGTGTAAGGTGCCAGTGAATACGTATATTCACCACATGAAGTAACACCAAGATCACTCATAGCTTGGTATAAAAAGCTATAGGGAACAAGAGAAGTATAAATAAAGAATGGTTCAATCAAAAAATAGCAGCAAGTAGCAAACCAGCTCAAAACGCCAATTTTTTTTGGTATATACAGTGTAATCACCCTTTTTAAAGTGTTATACAGCTATTATATATCCAAAAAATGCTAATTAGAATAGAGCTATAAGGGGAGTTTATTGTAAGGCTTAGGTCTGATAAATAAAGTTCTTCAAACGTACTCTTTTATTGTTTTGTTTCTGTACGAAAAGCTTGTAGGGTTGTTTGTAAGGAAGCATAGGAACCAATGGCGCCATATCCATAAAACCATCCCATAAAAAGGCCAGCGATTAAATCCTTTGGGTGGCTGATAAAGATAGAAACTGTTAACCCTATTAATAAAGCGATTGTTGGTACATATTTCTTATTGATTTTGAAGAAGATTTTTAAAAGTTGGGTTATAATCATCACGCATGGAACAGCGATTATTGCATCCCAAAAGTTTGTGTGAATTGTTGGAAAGACCATGTAATCCCACCTTCAAATGAAAGGAATAAAAATAACTCTATAGTAATAAAATTAGAGTCTCCAATTTGTGCCTTTTTATTTAGAAAAGCCACCAGGAATTTCTGGTAGCTTCTTGTGTTAGCTCCTATAGGATTGAAAGTGTTCAATTGTTTTGAGCAAGTGCGTATGAATGTCGCTAGAAGGTTTCCATCCAAGGGTTTGAAGTGCTTTTTGATTGTTTAATTGACTGTGTAAAATCTCTCCGCTTTGTTCAGGTAGATAATTAGGAGTAGCAGATGAAGAAATCTCCGCAGCTAACAGTTTAAACAGTTCATTAATGCTAATTTGATGATTGCAGCTAATATTAATAATTTCATTCTCACCACTTTTAATAGCAAGAACATTTGCTTTCGCTACATCTTCAACAAACACAAAGTCTCTAGTTTGATTACCGGTCCCAAAAATAGAAGGGGTTTTACCATTTAGTAATTGGTTAATAAAAATGCTGATAACGCCACCTTCTCCGTCTGATTTTTGACGTGGCCCAAATACGTTAGCATAGCGGAAAATTGTAAAAGAGAGGCCGTGTAGCCGTTGAAATAATTGAATGTAAGACTCCGATACAAGTTTTGAAGTTCCGTAAAAGGAAAGAGGAGATGTGGGTGTTTCTTCATCAATCACTGTGTCGGCATCACCGTATACAGCGCTAGAAGAAGAAAAAATAAATTTTTTGACCGCATGTTTTTTACACATATCTAGCAAGTTAATAGTTCCCAAGATATTAGTTGCTGCATCTTCAACGGGGGCTTTTAAAGAAGTCGAAACATTGACTTGTGCCGCTAAGTGGATAACAACTTCTGGTTTTTCAATTTTAAATACCTGCTCAATCTCTTTTGACAAAATTGACATGTTGTAGAAAGAAACGTCATCAGCAAGGTTGCTTCTAATCCCGCTTGATAGATTATCAAGGACAACAGGAGTATACCCATTTTCTAATAAACATTCAACAACATGAGAGCCAATAAAGCCTGTTCCGCCTGTCACTAGTACCTTCATAATTTATCACAATTTGATTTATTCATCACATTCATTCTCCTTTTTTGTATTGGTCTTCCACCACTCTTCGTAGACTGCTTGTATTTTAGCAATCATTACATCCGCGGTTAAATGAGTGGTTGCAAACTCAAAGGCTTGGTTCGCTATTGTTTTACGATATTCGGCATTGCAAATGAGTTCTTCAAGAGCTTGCTTTAGTTCAGCAACGTTTCCGGGTTTACAAACGAGTCCTGAATGTCTGTTTGTAACAATCTCAGGTATACCTCCACAATCACATGTTATAATGGCTTGTTTTGCATGCATTGCTTCAATGATTGATAAAGGGAGGTTATCATTTAGTGTTGGCAGAACGTAGATATCGGATTGTTGCAGAATGTCAAAGACATCATGACGTTTGCCGAAAAACGTAACGAATGATAAGTCTAAATCGCTACGGATTTTTTCAAGATGTTTTCTCATAACACCATCACCCACAATCCATACTTCAATATAATCTTCGAACTGTTTTAGATGAGAAAGAGCTTGAAGAAAGAATTCATGTCCTTTTCTAGGTCCTAATCGTGCGATGCATGTAATAACTAGTTTATTTGTTGCTTTGCTATAAGAAGTACGCAGTGAAGGAACTTTCACGCCGGTATGAACGGTCCTTAATTGTTGATTTGATGCTCCAAGCTCCTTTAGTCGTGGATGAAATGAATCGCTGATTGTGATAATTCGGAAAGCCCCTCGTATGCCAGCTCTCTCAATCGCTGTAAAATAGGCTTCTTCAAGGGATCCTTGTTGCATCTTGTAAAAATCGATGCGACTTTTGGTAAAATGACCGTGCGGAGTAAAGAAAATGGGTTTGTGAAGTTTTTGGTTGAGGTGAGCGAGAAGGTATGCTGCGAAGAGATCTTGAGCATGAATAATATCATAACTTTTAAGATTTTGTTTTTCTAAAAAAGCGTTAAAAACAGTGAGGAAGCTTGTGTTTTTAACAATTTTCTCGCTAACCAACCCGTAGCGTTTGCTCATAAACTCTTTTGCTTTTGAAGCTTGAACTGGAATATGGATCTCAAGCTCTTCTTTCGACATGCTAAGAGGTGAGAGTACATCAACGTGATAGTCCAGCTCTGAAAAACCATCTTTAACATGGTTGATATAGTGAGCTAAACCTCCTGTATTAGGGTAGCGTAAAAAGGTGACATACAAAATACGAAGCTTTGGCTTTCTGATGAGTGCTTTTGCAGTTTGGAATCCTGGTTTGGAAATGAAAGCTGGATTATTTGATGAAATAGCATAAAACTGATCCATGGTGTGGAGTAAATCAGGGAAAAACGGAGGTAGATTTGTCGAAAAAGAATCGTTCATAACATAACACCTCGATTCGTTCGCTTACTATTTATAAATTCCAAGGTCTTTACCCCAGGTTTTAAGTTTATGAAGGTGATAAGGTAATAGCTCACCACCACGATTTTCATAAATTCTTCGCAGTTGTGTTTGTAATCCCTTTTCAAGAGTTCGCTGCAAATATGCCATTTTATAAAGGTGGGTCGGATTTTCTTTAAAGGAAATGCCGTGTTTTTTCATCTCTTGAAGGTAGGCTTTAATGCACTCTGTTCGAATAGAATTGCCGTCTTTTTGCCAGTCTTTTCGAAAAGCAATTAACAGCTCAACTAATACGATTAAATCTAGCCAAGAAGGAGCGTATTTAGCAGACTCCCAATCGATAAATTGAATTGGCCAAGGGCCGTTTTTTACCGTTTCATGGCTACATATGTTTTGCATGTGCAAATCGCCATGAGTTAGGGCAGAACCACTTTCTAATAACTCTGGAAAAAAATCAGGACCCTTTTCGTATATTTTATATAAAGAACTTTTATGAGGTGAAAGAATGGATTTGAGTTCTCGGTTTTTTGAGGATTCTTGAAGGAAATTCATCGTGTTAGCAATCGCTTTTGAGCGTTCTTTTCGCATAGTGAATGAATCATAAATAGGTAGCCAAGAGCTCCATTCCATTGCCTGTTCATTAAAATGACTGTCAAACGTATTAGCATGCAGTTTTGCTACCGATGGAATAATGGATTGAAAATGCTTTGGTGTGAATACTAGTTGACCTCGAACTTGTTGCACAAATTCCATGAATATCCACGTTTCTTCTTTATATTCTTCCACTAAGTAAATAGTTGGAAAAAAAGACTTTAACTTGGAATAACCTTTTGTATACATATTGATTTCAATGTCGTTTTTATAATTATTCTTACTATACGTTTTAAAGATAAGTGGAAAAGAATTATGTTTTGTGCTCACAACCAGTTTATAAATACTACTTCGCGTTGTAGATTTTAAGCATTTCAAGTCGGTGGAATCAATCATGATTTTTTCCCCGATAGATGCTGATAGCTTTTCTTCGATTTTTAAGAGCTGAAACGTTGAATATAATTCTTTTGGTTGATACATTTCTTATTTCTCCTTTCGCTTGTTTTTCCATGCGTTGACTAAATGTGAATAAGCACTTCGAACAAAGGGCATTGGATCTCGTAAGCTGAACAATGCCCATTCTTTTTCGCCTTTAAAACCTGATAGGAAATCTCGTAACGTCATGCCTTCTTGTTTTCGCTTCGTTAGGTAAGTTAAGTAATAGCGCACGAGATAAATCCACTTCACTCCATCTTTTTGAACGAGATGGGGAATCGGTTGTTGTTCTGTCATTGATAAATAGTAGAGGTAAACAAAGTCGATTCCAGCTGCACCTGTTAAGCTGTGGGTGAGCCAAAAACGAGGGTTTATTTCAATGAATTTATAAACACCATCTCTCGGGTCTTTTTTAAACTCAGCCATCGCAACGCCCTTTAAGTGAATGGCTTTAAAGAATGGGAGGCAAATATCAAATAATTCAGGAACGGTCTTACTGACAATATGCGCTCCAGTGCCAAACTGAGCTGGAAACTGATGATTTTTTTGGAGTGAAAACTGAGCAAGTAAATTCATATTTTCATCAAAAAAAGTGGCTACCTTATAAAAACAGCTGTTATCGCCTGGAATAATTTCTTGTACAATTAAATCTCCAGCTTGTTGATAGGTAGGGTATTCTGCTTGGAGTTGTTCAGCAGTTTGGATTAAGATTGCTTTTTTATTAATAATCTTTCGAAATTCATGGCCAAGCACAGGCTTTAAAATGCATGGAAACTCTAACGTCTCTATCGCTGTCTTCATATCATCTTCATTTTTAATAATAAACGTTTTAGGGCAGGGGATGTTATGTTTCAAAGCAAGATTATAAGCTCGCTGTTTATCTAGCACTTGCTCAATTACATCATGATCAGGAAATAAGAATAAAAAATAATTGGAAAGTTCCTTACGGTATTTGGAAATAAATATGACATAATCATCAGCACCCGTATATAATACAGGTTTATGTTTCTGTTTCTTTCCAAGTGTAATGAGCACATCTAGCAGCTCTTTTTCTTCGGTAAGAGGACTTGGACAAGGGCTACAGGTAGCTAATTTTGTTTTTCCAATTCGGTAAGACTTTTCTGTATCAAAAGCATATATTTCAATGTTCCGTTCTGCTAACCTTTTAATAATTCCTAAGCCGTTTGCGCTAAGGTCGAGTACTACGGCAGCATGTTTGTTATTCATATTTTTTCACCTACTTTAAAAGCGGCAAGCGCTTGAGAATAAAGGTTGCTTATAAAAGACACCATTTTCACGTTTGTCAGGTTGGCGTTTGCGAAACGCTTTGCATTGGCGGCCATTCGAGCACGCGCCTTTGTATTAGCGATGAAAAAGGAAAGTGCTCTAGCTAACGTTTCGGTGTCTCCTGGTTCAATAATAATTCCAGTTTTATTATGCTTAATAATCTCTGGGATGCCTCCGCATTCTGTTGAAATGATTGCCGTTTGAGCATGCATTGCTTCAATAATAGATAGAGGCAAGCTATCGTTTAGCGTTGCGAGAACAAAAATGTCGGTTTCGTGTAAGATTTCTGGAATATCGGTTCGAGTTCCAAGAAAATGAACCATGTCCAAATGGAATTTTTCCTTTTGTTCTTCCAACTCTTCGCGCATTTCTCCGTCACCTACAATAAGCACTTCTACGTTATCTAGATGATTAATAGTAGACAGGGCACTTAATAAATCTCTATGGCCTTTTCTAGGGCCTAGTCTAGCAATTGATGCAATGGTAATCTTGTCATCTTTTGCTTTATGCTTTTTAGGGTACATCTTATTTTCAATCCCGGTGTAAACTGTTGTCATATGTTCTTGTTTGGCACCAATACTTTCAAGTGGTGGGCGAAATCCATCATGTAAAATGATAATATGGCTGGCAAATGAAACAGCTTGCTGCTCCATGCGTAGGTAATACGCTTCTTCAACCGATCCTTTATCAAAAATATTGAATTTTAAGCGGTTAAAAGTATACATGCCGTGAGGAGTATAGAAGAGAGGTTTCTGAAGAGACTTGTTAAATTTCCCTAAAATATTTGCGGTGAATAAATCTTGAGCATGGAGGATATCATATTTTTCTAAATCTACGGTCTTTAACATTTGTTCATAGATATAAAGTAAACGTTGGTTTTTTAAAATAAGTTTGTTTACTTCGCCATAACGGGTTGAAAAAAAGTCTTCAAGCTCAGGAACAATTTCATTGCGCATTTCTTCTTTTTTTAAAGATGGAAACTTACGAGGAGAAATGACATCCACATAATGACCTTGGCTCCGTAAAGTAGCGCTTAGCTCTGAGATATAGTTAGATAAACCACCTGTGTGAGGATAATCCCAAAATGTTGTAATTAAAATCGAAAGCCTGCGCTTTTGTGAATTTTGTTTTTTCATAGATTTTAACTTTTTGCTAGGTTGAGTTGAACTGTATTCTTCCACATCACTTTTATTATTAATCCCATAAAATGTATCCAACGTATCAATTATATATGGATATGGGATGTTGCCACTGTATTTCACAACCAAACCCTCCTTATAATTTCAAACGCTTCAGCATACGGTACACCAACGGTCATTCCCCGAACCTTTGCTAATGCTTTTACTCCCTCATATGATCTTGGGTGTGGGAAATCACGCATTTCCACGTCATATTCTTTTAGCGCTTCCACTTTTAAATCCATTGTATCGGTAACATTTACAAAATAATTTGGTTTAAATACTTGATCGTGTGTATAGGTATTCCATTCGGTAGAAGATACTGTTTCAAATGTAATGAGCTCGATTGGTTTTTTATTAGGAAGCGGGCGAGTCGCGGTTAACACCGCTTCAAATGTAATACGGTGATCGATGTTCATATCACCGTAGTGGTGAGTGAAAATTTTACTTGGATTATATTTTGTAATTAATGCTTCAATGTCTTTTGTCAACTTGTGACGAGGCATCATTTCTAACTCTAAATTTTTATGACCGAGAAAAATAACTTCTTCAATGCCGAGCTTTTTGTTAGCGAGACGGCCAAACGCTTGAATATGATGAGCTTCTTCTTTACGCCCTAACGCTGTAACAACAGATACGACCGTATATCCTTGATCGATCAATCGTTTGAGAGTTCCTGCAGATCCTAATAGTTCGTCATCAGGGTGAGCTCCGATAACTAATATATAATCTTTCATTCCGATGTCACTCCTTATAGCCTTCTGTCTCTATTACGGTTAATATATGCAAACGTATGGTTGAAAAGCAACCGGCATTAGCGGAAAAAAGTTGATAATTACCAATAGAATTTTTCTACTTTGAAAGCAAATTACTGATAAGAGCTCCATTTCAAATGAAGGTCTGGACGTAGATCACGTAAATGCTTAAAGAATAAGTCTAAAACCCCTAATTTTTCTAAACCTTGAAAAAGCTTAGTAGGAACTTTTGTATCAGAAGTTAATGCTCGTTTTAAATCAATAACCTTCAAATGTCCATCTTTTGTAATTAAAATATGTCGAACCTCTGCATCCCATCTAGTAAAACCAACCCTTTGAAGTTCATCAAGAAGTAAAATAATTTCCTTAACTAAGGAAAAGGGTAGGCTGTTCGTTCTTTTTATATATCTAGCTAGAGAAATAGATTCAATATATTCTAAAATAATGTAATTATAGCCAGCTTCATAAATCCTTGGGATGACGGAAGAACTTTGACCTAGCTTTAATGCTTGTAGCTCTTTTTGTTGTGTTGCTTCATTGTAGTAAATTTTGATACATTTGCCATTTTTAAGATGATATACTTGGCCATCTTTTCCGCTACCGATTAGATTATGGTCGCGTAGGCTACTAAAGGAAATTCTTCGTTGCCTAATAAGGGGATATTTCATATTGATTAAGCCTCTTTTCTTAAATGTTACTTAATTTACTTTTTCTTAATAGTTTATGAGACAGGTTATGGAAATGGAACCGTTAATTTCTGTGCATATTAAAAATATGAGAAGATAATAAAAATTTCTATAAAAAGGAAAGAAAGGAGAAGAACAAAAAATATGTCTGAGGAATCATATATTCGAACAGGACTTGCCAATTTAATGAAAGGGGTAGGAGGTAAACTATACCTAACTTCAACGGAGCTTATACATAAATCACATGCGATTAATGTTCAACGAGGTACTGTAACATTGGACTTGGCAGATATTGAAACGGTAGAGAGAGTCCGTAACAAATTATTAGGAGTGCCTTTGTTAAAAAACGGTCTAAAAATAACTACAAACGATGGAGAAGAGCTTCGGTATGTTGTGAACAAAGCAAGCCAGCGGGGGGAAGATATCGAACAAGCAATAAATAAAGAAAAGCCGAACGTTTGTGACAACGTTCGGCTTTTCTTTATTTACTATTCATTACTTCAGAAACAATTTCATATGAGCGTAATCGCGCTTTGTGGTCGTATATTTGTGCGTTGATCATCAATTCATCAGCATTTGTTTCAGCAATAAAGCTTTCAAGCTTTCTCTTTACAGTTTCTGGTCCGCCGATGATGGATGAACCTAACTGTTGCTGTAGAGTTGCCTTTTCAAATTCACTCCAAATCTTGTCCATATTGTCAACAGGTGCTTTAAGTTTGCCTGGCTTGTTGCGAATTAAGTTTAAGAACTGCTGTTGAAGCGACGTTGCTAATCGTTCCGCTTCTCTATCTGTATCCGCTGCAATTACGTTAACGCCTAACATTGCATATGGTTTATCCAATACTTCAGACGGTTGGAAGTAGCGGCGGTACATTTGAAGCGCTCCAAGCGTATTGTTCGGTGAAAAGTGGCTTGCAAATGAAAATGGTAAGCCAAGCTGAGCCGCTAACTGTGCACTAAATCCACTTGAGCCAAGTAACCAAATTGGCACTTCAAGACCTTCTCCAGGAACAGCTCTCACTGGTAGTGGATGCTCATCAGATGGAACGGCAAGATATGCTCTCAGTTCATCTAACAAATCTGGAAAATCTTGACCATCACTCATGCGTCCTCTTCTTAAAGCTTGGGCGGTTAATTGATCCGTGCCAGGAGCGCGACCTAGGCCTAAGTCAATTCGACCGGGAAAAAGGGATTCTAATGTTCCGAAATGTTCTGCAATAACAAGCGGTGAGTGATTAGGTAACATAATGCCACCTGAACCCACTCGAATGGTAGATGTACCAGCAGCGACATGGCCAATTACGACAGAAGTAGCGGAGCTTGCAATTCCTGACATATTATGATGCTCGGCTAACCAGTAGCGATTGTATCCCCATTTTTCGACGTGTTGTGCTAAGTCTAGCGTATTTCTAAGTGCATCAGCCACCGTGCTGCCTTCCAAAACAGGTGACAAATCAAGCACTGAAATTGGAATGTTTTTTTGACTGTTTGGATGTTGGTCCATCGACATATACTCATCCTCTTTCCGTAATAATAATAATTTAATTATTCGATAATCATCGAACTATCTGCAGGTTTCATTGTAACAAGAATGTGAAAGAGAGAAAAATAAAATGCCTGTGTTTAAACAGAAAATAATTCGATAATTTAGTTATATTATGTTAGGTTTTCTTACAAAAAATAATAAAAAGAATAAAATATTTGGTGATTATGGCTAATTAGAAATTTTAAAATTATCATTTATGTTAATGATTCTTGAAAATTAATGTAATAAAATAAACTTATTACACAAAAATGTTATATCTTATTACATTATATGTTAAATTTTCAGAAAATAAATAATCTTCCGAAGAGGTGAAAGTGTGATGAACAAACGGTATAGTGGTTTCGCATTTGAAGAAAATTTCTTACCAAGATTATCGAGTGTAGATATTGAGCACCTCTCTAAAGAGGACGCACTAGTCATTTTACCAATCGGTGCAGTTGAACAACATGGTCCGCATCTTCCTGTTTATACCGATACTTTAATTGCAGAAGGGCTTTTAGAAGAAGCAATGCTTCAGCTTCAGCACGAAAATATTTGGGTTCTTCCAGCCATTCCTTATGGTAAAAGCAATGAGCATCTAGGTCTATCGGGAACAATGAGCTTATCAGCTTCTACATTACAAGCAGTTGTAATGGATTTAGCTATCAGCGTCTGTAAAAGTGGCTTTAAAAAGCTTTTGCTTTTCAACACACACGGCGGAAATCATGACCTGCTCAATATGATGGCGAGAGAAATACGCATAGAAACTGGCTTGATGGTATTTCGGTTAAATCCTGGATTTGAAGCAGTCAACCGCTTAATTTCACAACAAGAACAGCGCTTTGGGATACATGGAGGTGAAGTGGAAACATCATTAATAATGGAGTTGAAGGGGGATTGGGTGCAATTTGATAAAAGTCCAACAGAGTTTGTTAATTTATCCAATAACCATCATTTACATTTGAAAGGAAATAGCTACTTTGCCTGGGTAATGAACGATATTTCAAACACGGGTATAGCTGGAGATGCCAGACAGGCAACGAAAGAAAAAGGGAAAATGATGAAAGAACTCATCGTGAGTGAGCTTGTTAAAACATTAAAAGAAATGAAGCATTTTTCATTAGGTGATTTAAAGAAAGACTATGTAAATAAATGAAGCGAGGTGGTCGAATATCGTGAGCATTCAGCAGGTGAATCAAGTAAATGAGGTAAAGCGCGAGAGTAGCCCCACAATTGTACAAATGAACCGAGTTAATAAAATGTATGCAAACGGTAAAGTCGCTGTCAAAGATGTTAATTTGACGATTCAAC
Organism: Bacillus sp. VT 712; assembly: GCF_001614195.1. Lineage (NCBI taxonomy): Bacteria > Bacillati > Bacillota > Bacilli > Caryophanales > Bacillaceae > Bacillus > Bacillus sp. VT 712. The sequence continues at coordinate 33,400 of NZ_LWBK01000004.1, forward strand.
AAGGAGAATTCGTTTCATTTGTCGGCCCCTCAGGTTGTGGAAAATCAACTATTTTTAAAATGATTTCAGGACTGATTGATCAAACAAGTGGTCACGTTGACATTCTTGGAAAGACACCTCGTGACGCTCAAAAAGAAAGTACGGATGTGGCTTTTGTGTTTCAAGATGCTACGTTACTACCATGGAGGTCAGTTATTGATAATGTAATGCTTCCTCTAGAGTTTCGTAATATAGCCCATTCTGAAAAGAAGGAGCGCGCTTATAAAGTACTAGAAATGGTAGGGCTGAAAGAGTATACAAAAGCGCTACCTCGAGAATTATCAGGTGGAATGAAAATGCGTGTTTCTATTGCCAGAGCATTAATTGCAAAGCCGAAGCTTTTGTTGATGGACGAGCCGTTTGGTGCTCTTGATGAAATTACAAGGCAAAATTTACAAAGTGAGTTATTGCGAATTTGGGAAAACGAAAAGATGACGGTGCTTTTTATTACACACAATGTATTTGAAGCTGTGTATCTATCGACCAAAATTGCGGTAATGACGCCTAGTCCGGGTAAAATTGAATCCATGGTAGAAGTGAATCTGCCCTTCCCTCGTAAAGCAGAAATTCGGACAGATCCACAGTTTAGTAGTATCGTTGCTAACGTATCTCACGATTTAAAATTTTAAATGAGGTGATTTATGGTGTGGTTACAAGAATTCATAAATGAGTTTGGAACTGATGCTGTTATTGTAAACGAGGTCTTAAGAGAAAAGCTATCAAAAGACTACTATTGGTATTCTCCAGTACTGTATGAGCAGCTTAAAAATAAAATCGCCGATTGTGCAATTGCGCCTACATCAATCGATGAACTACAGCGTATCGTTTCGTTTGCCGTTAAAAATAAAGTAGCTATTACGCCAAGAGGAGCGGGAACAGGAAACTACGGCCAAGCAATTCCATTACAAGGTGGAATCGTTATTGATTTAACAAAACTTGATCGTATTGACATGCAAGGAGATCGCTTAGTTTCCGTGCAGGCTGGCGTTCGCTTAGGTGTATTGGAAAAGACGCTGCGTCAAAACAATCGGGAACTTCGTATTTTTCCGAGCACTTATATGAAGGCAACGGTGGGGGGATTCTTATGCGGAGGCTCCGGTGGAATCGGATCGATTCGTTGGGGGAATTTATGGGACGATAATGTAAGTAGCGTTACGGTTATGACCGTTGAGGAAATGCCCCAGCTGTTAACTGTTTCAGGTGATGACATGCAGCGGTACATTCACAATTATGGCACAACCGGTCTTATTGTTGAAGTGAAGCTGCCGATAGAACCAAAGGTGTCATGGTCACAACATATCGTTTTCTTTCATGATTTTCGTGAAGCTATTAAGTTTAGCGATGAACTAGCCCATAGTGAAGAAATCCTTAAGCGTTTGGTTTCCGTGTGTGAATGGCCAATTCCAGCTCACTTTCACCCCTTGAAGAAAGTATTACGGGAAGGTCAGTCAATTGTTATGCTTGAAATTGACGAAAAATCAGTTCATCTATTAGATTGTTTGGCAGATAAATATGATGGAGACATAGGATACACAATTCCTGCTGAAAACTATCAAAAAGGACTAAAGCTTTCTGATTTTACATGGAATCATGCGACATTATGGGCTCATAAGCATGGAGACAATTTAACCTACTTGCAGGCTCGCTTTCAAACTGATCGAATATTTGAGCAGATGGCAGACCTTCGAAGTAAATTTGGTGATGAAATTCAGTTTCACTTTGAATACATTAAAATTCAAGGAGAAATTGTACCCGCTTCACTACCGGTGGTGAAATATCAGTCAAAAGAGAGGTTATATGAAATCATCCAGTTTTGTAAAACGATTGAAGTAGAAATTAATGATCCGCACACATATATACTCGGGTTTGGTGGATACAACATGAGAATGAAAGAGTTATTAAAACGAAAAGAGCTAAACGACCCTTATAACTTATTGAATCCTGGTAAGTTGCCGACGGCTAAAGAAGTCCAAGAATTTCAGTTATAGGAGGGGGAAAACATGGAACATTCGCATCAGGAGTTAAATCGAGTTCAAGAAGTAAACGTCACCTATAAGAAAAACACGTGGCCAATATTGAATACGTATCTTCCACCAGTTATCGTATTTATGCTTTTTATGCTATTTTGGCAGTTTGGTACCCAGCTGCTTCAAATTCCACCTTACTTATTGCCAAAACCAATGGATATTGTAGAAGCTGCCGTAATGAATTGGAGTAACCTAAGCGGTGCTGTTATTCGAACAATCACAGAGTCGATGCTCGGGTTTATGTTTAGCGTAATAGGTGGAGTGGTTGGCGCGCTATTGATGTCTAGCTCTAAGCTTCTAGAACGCAGCTTATACCCCTACGCCATTTTATTACAGACTATTCCGATTGTGGCCATTGCACCTATCATCGTGATTTGGTTTGGTTCAGGTATGAATGCTATTGTGATCATTGCGTTTACAATTGGCTTTTTCCCTATGCTATCCAACACGCTCATTGGCTTAAACGCAACGGATCGTGGCATGATTAATTTGTTAAAGCTGTACCAAGCGTCACCTTGGCAAATTATGTGGAAAGTGCGAATTCCAGCTGCTCTTCCTTATATCATGGCAGGATTGAAAATTTCCTGTACCTTAGCAGTTGTAGGAGCAATCGTAGGAGAATACATAGCCGGTATTGGTGGGGGCGACGGTGGTTTAGGCTATGCCATTACGGTAGCTTCCTCTCGGATGGAAACGGCATACCTATTCGCTTGTGGTATTTCCGCATCTGTTTTAGGTATTGGCTTTTTCTTGCTGGTCAATTTATTTTCTAAGCTTTTGTTAGGTTCATGGCATGAGTCGGAAATGAAGAGAGAGAACTAATTTTCTAAAAGGGGGAAATGAGTGTGAAACAAGGGGTTTTAAAAAAAATCGGTTTAATTGGTGCTGTATCACTGTCATTATTTCTGGCAGGATGTGGAAGTGAAGAGACGTCTGGGAGTGATAATACTGAGAAAAAATTGGAGACGGCAACCCTTATTACAAACTGGTTTGCACAACCTGAACATGGCGGTAACTACGCGGCATTAAAAAAAGGTTTTTATAAAGAACAAGGTCTCGACATGATAATTGAACCGGGAGGACCTCAAATTTCATCAACCCAAGTCGTTGCTTCTGGAAAGGCTGAATTTGGTTATACGCAAGCGGAAGATATTTTAATTGCAAGAGATAAGGGAATACCTCTTGTTGCGATTGGAGCAATTTTTCAAAAAAGCCCGCAGGTATTAATTACCCATAAAGGAACGGTAGGAGATTTTAAGCAGCTGAACGAAAAGACAGTGTATACAGCACCAGGGAGTGGTTATTGGGAATATATTAAAAAAGCCTATAACTTAGATAGGGTAAAAGATCGTGCGTATACGGGCTCATTAGCAACCTTTATTGAGGATGAAAATGCGGTCACACAAGGGTACGTGACGTCAGAGCCGTTTTCTCTTGAACAAGAAGGAATAGAAAACGATTATTTATTCATTCATGATGCTGGATTTGAAACGTATGCAAACGTGATTTTTACAACTGAAAAGATGATTAAAGAAAACCCTGAAGTGGTTCAATCATTTATGAATGCTACGGTAAAAGGCTGGGAGTATTACCGAGAAAGTTCAGATGAAATCAATTCGTTCCTTCAAGAGAGAAATCCAGACTTGAAGATGGAAGCGATGGAATATGGTGCAAAAGCACAAGAAGAATTGATCTTCGGAGGAGATGCTGCTGAAAGAGGTTTCGGTTATATGTCAGCGGAGCGCTGGGATAAACTTCAAATGCAGCTTCTTGACTTAGGGATTATTAAAAATAAAGAAGATATTAAGGGGATTTTTACAACAGAATTTTTAAAGAAATAAACCGTAAATGTAGAGAAAAGAGAAGAGTAGATCTTCTCTTTTTTAGTAGAAAGGAAGATTCTATTGTATGATATGGCTATTAAAAATGCTCGGTTGTTACACGCAGTGGAAGTTGTAAATATTGGAGTATCGAATGGAAGGTTTATGCATATAACAAAAGATCTAGTGGATGGAAAGAAAGTGATAGATGCCAAAGGGGGGATAGTTATTCCTCCTTTCGTAGAATTGCATACTCATTTTGATACCGCTTTGACTGCAGGTTGGCCAAGCTTTAATCGAACCGGTACGTTACAAGAAGGAATTTCAATATGGAACAAACGAAAAAAAAGTCTTACCATCAAGGACGTGAACGAGAGGGCTGAACAAGCATTAAAGATGTACATCAAGCATGGGGTGTTAAGTGTTCGAGCAGCAGTGGACATATCTGATGATGATTTAACGGCTTTAAAAGCTATTCTGCAAATAAAAAAAGTGTATGAACAAATTATCGATTTACAAATTATTGCTTTTCCGCAAGATGGGTTGTGGAAGTGCTTTGAAAATCAGGGGCGAATGCGGAAAGCACTTGAAATGGGAGCTGACGCAGTAAGTGCTGTGCCACATTTAGAAAGTAGTCAAGAAGAAGGAGTGCGCTCTTTGGAATACTGTTTTAGTCTCGCCAAAGAGTATGGAAGCTATATTCATATTTTTTGTGACGAAGTAGACGAAGTGAGCTCAACATTTGTACAAGAAGTAGCGAATTTAACCATTGAAAATGGGTTTGAAGGTAGGGTTGTAGTCAGCCACGTAAATGCGCTAGCTTATTATGAAAGTAAATATGCTGAATCAGTAATGGAGGCTATAAAGAAAGCTCGTTTAACCGTTGTTAGTTGTCCACTTATTAACAGTTCGATGCTAGGAAGAAATGATGCATATCCTAAAGCGACAGGAATTACCAGGGTGAAAGAATTAGATACCAAAAATATTAATATTTGTATTGCTCATGACGATATTCAGACTCCTTTTTATCCCTTCGGAGACGGAAATATGCTAAGAGCCGCTTTTATGGGAGCGCATTTAGCTCATATGACAGGAGAAGAACCAGTGAAAAGGGTTTTATCCATGATTACAGAACGACCAGCCGCTGCTTTTGGAAAAGGCAAAGCGTATGGAATTCAAGAAAGAAGTGAAGCTAATTTTTTACTTTTTGAGGAGCGGACGATTCGTGAGCTTATGCTTAACCAGTCGGTGCCTAGATATGTAATCAGAAGAGGGAAAGTTATAGCTGAAACGATTCCGGCTTATACGAAGTGGGGGTGTTCTTTGCAACTTATGTAAAAAAGCCAACGCGTGTGCGTTGGCTTTTCTGTATTAATATGCTAGAGCAAATAAACCTTTGATGTGTGACAAGTAACGAACGTTACTTGCTTCTTTCATTAGAGACGCTGGCAAACCTTTTAATTGCGTTTTATTTCCGCCGATTGTACCAATTGCATCTTTACGTCCAAGGCTTCCTAATGTACCAGAGAATACTGGAGAGAACCCGTGCATTGCGCCACCTTTAATAGCTACTGCTAAGTTCACGCCAATAACTTCTCCCATTTGCCAAGCTAGCTGTGCAGTTGGTGGGTAAGGGCGTCCTTCAGGCCCCATAACAACCGCGCTATCACCAGCTACGAAAATGTCTTCGTGAGAAGTAGATTGTAAGAATTCATTCACAAGAGCACGACCGCGGTTTACTTCGATACCAGAGTTAGCAACTACTGAGTTACCTTGAACTCCGCCAGTCCATACCATTGTTTTTGTTTCGATTTTGCTACCGTCTTTAAGCTCAACTGTTGTAGCATCCATTTTTGTAACAGGAGTTCCTGTTACAAATGTTACGCCACGTTTTTCCAAGCTTGATTGAGCGCGTTCTACTAGTTCAGTTGGGAAACCAGGAAGAACAGTTGGAGCAGCTTCTACACAGTATAGAGAAACATCTTTTGGATCAATACCGTGTTTTAGGCAAAGGCTTGGCATAAGGTCAGCATATTCACCTACAAGCTCGATACCTGTTAAACCGCCACCACCGACAACGATTGTTCCGTCAGCTTTATTTTTTGTTTTGCTAAATTCAACAATGCGCTCTTCTACGTGTGCACGTAGGCGGTTTGCATCATTTACTGATTTCAACACAAAGCTGTTTTCTTCTAGTCCTGGAATGCCGAAGTAAGCAGTTTCACTACCTAATGCAGTTACTAAGTAGTCATAGCTTAATTTTGTTCCGTCTTCTAATGCCACTTCACGTTGGTCTGGTGAAATTTCTTTTACTGTAGCAATCTTTAATTCTACATCTTTACCTTTTAGTAACTTTTCTAATGGAAGAGCTACTGCTTGTTCAGATAGTCCACCTACTGCTAAACGGTGCAGTTCAGTAATGATTTGGTGAGTAGAAAAACGGTTTACTACTGTAATTTTTGCTTCAGATGCACTTAAGTGTTGACGAGCTGTTAGGGCTGTTAGTAGACCACCATAGCCGCCACCTAAAATTAAAATATGTTTTGACATAGTAGATCGATCCTCCGTTCGTGCTTTATAAAATGATAGATTGTTATTATTTTTGTTTTTCGCCTGTTACTTCTAAGTAAGCCTGCGCAAAGCGGAATAGTTTTTGAACTTGTGGATCTTTGAGCATACGTAATAAACCAAACAAACCGATAGTTGTTGATTGGTTAGCTTCCGCACGATCACTTGCTTCGATTGCTGAAGCAGCAAGATCTTTCACTTTTCCTTCAATTGGTTCGATAAATTCTTTAGCACCAGCAAGTAAATCTTCTTTTAACACGTTATCTGTTAATAGAGACTGTGTTAAGTCGTACGTTTTTGTTAATACAGTTACCATTTCAGTTAGCTTTGGTAAGTTGTCAACAAGAACTGTTAATGATTCTTGAACTTCTGGTTTTAGCAATTGATCAAGTACATCTGATTGAGTTGCACCTTTAGCTTGAACCGCTTCTTCAGCCGGCTTTTGGATAGTTGATTGAGACATAAGAACGTCCTCCTTTGCTGTATATTGTTGCATATGTAGACACTTTAGCTGCTAGACTTCTAGTTTTGTTGTGAAGTCCTGCACATTTATCTATTGTAAATTTATTGCCTTATAAAAGCAACCGGTTTGGTGGAAAAACCTAAGAAAGAGTCGAACGATGCATTTATTGAAAATGAACTCTGTTTATTCAGAAAATAAGAATAAATTCCGATTTTTAGATTGACGATTTTATCGATTCTCACATATAATCTAAAATATAACATTTGATGTGAGAAGATATGACGTGAAGGTCATGAATGAACTATACCAAACAGCTATATTTGAAATTAATCGTGAAAAGTATATGGTCCATGTAAAGGACAGGCTTCGTAAAATTGAGCAGTTTAAAGGGAAAATTCGTGAAGTTGAACGTGTGCTTGAACTGCTAACACAAGAGGTTGTCATCGAGGCAATCATTTTAACATCAGCGATTGTAGAAGGTTTATCGCGAATGGAGGAAAGATAATGGGGATTGAAGAACTTAGCTTGGGCGTCAATACAACGTGGGTGGTACTAACGGCTGCTATGATTCTATTAATGGAAGGCGGCTTTGCATTATTAGAAGCTGGATTTGTACGGTATAAAAATAACGTTAATATTATCATGAAGGTATTTGCTGATATTACAATCGGAACGCTTTGCTTTTATATAATCGGGTTCGGACTTATGTACGGAGATGATTTAGGTGGTATTGTTGGTACAAATGGCTTTGCGCTAACGGGTAATTTATCGTATTTAGATATTCCAATCGGTTTGGAAACGTTCTGGCTGTTTCAATGTGCGTTTGTTATTGCTGTGATTTCCATTGTATCTGGCGCGGTCGCGGAACGAATTAATTTCTGCGCATATTTGTTATATGCAGTGCTAATGACCGCAGTTATTTATCCAATTGCGGTCACTCGCAGGTCTGGTTGGAATTACAGCAGGATGCGCTTTTGTCAGTACGCCTTCTGCCATTTTTATTGGTGCAGTTTCTGGGTTGTTAATGATGGCCGCAACAAATTGGTTAGAGGCAAGACGAATTGATGATCCAGTCGGCGCATTTCCGGTTCACGCTGCTGCTGGCGTATGGGGGACAATTGCAGTAGGGTTATTTGCTACAGATGGTGGTCTGTTCTTTGGAGGTGGCTTTGAGCTACTAGGGATTCAGTTCATTGGCTTAGTAGCATTGTCCGCGCGGGGCTTTATAGCAACGTGGTTTGGTTTAAAAGCAATTGCGCTACTTGTACCGCTTCGCTCCACAGAGGAAGAGGAAGAAGTAGGGTTAGATATTAGCTACCACAGTATTATAGCTGCCAATCAGTCTCATGAATTTATTGAATACTATAACCAGTACGAACAAACAGAACAAAAATAAAAGAGGCTGAGACATAAGTATTTCAGTCAATAATCTATCCGAACTATTGCGAGTTAACTACTTTTGATAGTTCGGATATTTTTTGTTGGTTCCAAAGACAATTAAAAAAAGCGAATTTCTGTAGCGTAATGGAGTAAACTTATTCTTCCAACCTAACGATGGTAGAACAGTTATCATTCGTCTGTGAGAAGAAATTATTTTGGTATGTCCCAGCTTCTTTTTATGTGTAAAAAAAGAAGAATTTTTCTAATTCCTGCAAAATGATTGAAAAGTCAGAAAATTTATGTTATAGTATAAAAAAGATAAGGAGTTGATTTCTTATGAAGAAAAATTTGCTGAATTCGTCGCCGAAATCGAATGTGAAAGTGTTAGATTCCCTAATTGCCGAAATGTTCTTAGATAAAGTTATTGCAGACTTTCAAAAAGCGAAATTGAAAAAAGAAATCGACCAGTCATTAGAAAAGAAAAGCAAAGAAGATTTCTTTAAACTAACTGATCAGCTAAAGAGTATTTCTTAATAGATGAGGCTGAGACATAAGTAATTCAGCCTCTACTATACAGGAACGATTTTAATGCATCAAACTCGGAAGTTGTTTATTTTAATGATGCTAGACTAAGGTTGTCAGCAGTATAAGGATAATAAAGGTAAAAAAGCTGCAGTCGTTTAGACATTCTAAGCGCCTGCAGCTTTTTATATTCCGTTAAAAGGAGTTGAAAAATTCAGTAATATAAGCTACTATGTGAAGGATTATCACGATAGGTATAGTAGGATATTGCACATTACATAAGCAAGAAGAAAGGAGATTGCATGTCTAATCGAAGAATAGTCATTGCAGGAATTGAAAGCGGAGTAGGCAAAACGACTCTTACAATTGGATTGATGGGAGCACTCCGTCAAGAAGGCTATGTTGTACAGGGCTTCAAGTGCGGACCAGACTACATAGATCCAACGTATCATACAGCTGTTACGGGAAGGGTTTCAAGGAACATTGATAGCTGGATGCTTGAGGAAAAGATGATAGCAGCAATTATGAATCATGCGAGCGATGGAGCTGATATATCAGTTATAGAAGGAGTGATGGGCTTTTATGATGGAAAAGCACCCACCAGCAATCATGGAAGCACCGCTGAGCTTAGTATTTTAACAAACAGCCCCGTCATTTTAGTTGTTGACTGCTCTGGAATGGCAAGAAGTGCTGCTGCAATTGTGAAAGGCTTTCAGCTTCTTTCAGAAGAAGTCAACATCGTAGGCGTTATTGCAAATCGAGTCGGCAGTCAAGGGCATTTTCAACTAATTCAAGCAGCGGTTCAGAAGGAGTGCGGAATTCCAGTTGTAGGCTACTTGCCAAGATACAAACAGTTCTCTATGCCGGAACGACATTTGGGCCTTATCCCTTCAATAGAACGTGGTGACTTGCAACCCTTTTTTCATGAGTTAAGTCAAGCCATTTTAAAAACGATTGATGTAGAAAAAATTTATGAGCTTTCTAAGGCGCCCACTCTTAAAGGTTATACTGCTATCTTTTCGCCTCAAATACCTTTTAAAGTGAAAATTGCTGTTGCAAGAGATGCAGCCTTCAATTTTTATTATGAAGAAAATCTACAGTTATTAAAAGCAAAAGGTGCGGAACTTGTTTATTTTTCACCATTGCAAGGTGAAGAGGTTCCTAGTAATATAGATGGTCTTTATATTGGAGGGGGGTTTCCTGAAGAGTTTGCAGCAGAGTTAGCTGATAAAAACGAAGTGAAAGAGTCTATTAAGCAAGCAATTCATCGTGGAACACCGACGTTAGCAGAGTGCGGAGGGTTTATGTATTTAACCGAAGCAATCGTCACGACAGATAAAGAAAAGTTTGAAATGGTTGGCATCATTCCTGGAGAGGCACATATGCAAACGCAGCTTGCTGAGCTTGGTTACAGAGAAATTGAAGGTGCTAAAGGCAACTTTTTATTAGAAGGCGGCGTAAAAGCAAGAGGGCATGAGTTTCATTACTCAACTTTTCATTCAGCCCAAAAGCTTCCACACGCTTATCAGACAACAAGTATGGTAGGGGTAAAAGATGAAGGCTATTTAAAAGAGAATCTTGTTGCAGGCTATACGCACTTTCATTTCGGATCATCAACGGAGCTTGTTGAAAACTGGATAAACAAATGTGAAAAATTTAAAAGAGAAAGAAGCGATTCACTATGACAGCTGGGAAAGTATTTCTTGTGGGAGCGGGACCTGGAGACCCGAAATTAATTACGGTTTATGGCGTTGAATGCATTCAACAATCAGATGTTATTTTATATGATCGACTGGCTAACGAAAAATTATTAGAATATGCAAAAGCGGATGCAGAGCTAATTTTTTGTGGGAAGCTACCGGGAAAGCATGGGGTTATTCAAGATAAAATTCATAGCTTATTAGTAGAACATGCCCTTGCTGGAAAAACGGTCACTCGTTTAAAAGGAGGAGATCCGTTTGTATTTGGACGCGGAGCAGAAGAAGCACAGTTTCTTGTTCAGCATGGTATTCCTTTTGAAGTAGTACCTGGGATTACATCAGGAATTGCAGCACCTGCTTATGCTGGAATTCCTGTGACTCATCGCGATCATGCTACATCGTTTGCAATTGTAACAGGACACGGTCGAGAAGAAAAAGGACAAGACTTCCTAAACTGGCCAGCGCTTGCAACGGGTATTGATACGATTGCGTTTTATATGGGGGTTGGTAATCTGCCGTATATTTGTGAGCAGCTCATTAAGCATGGACGTAATCCACATACGCAGGTAGCGCTTATTGAATGGGGCACAACAGAAAAGCAGCGAACGGTAACAGGAACGTTAGAAGATATCGTAACGATTGCAGAGACAGCGAAAGTAGCGCATCCTGCAATTGTCCTTATAGGAGATGTGGTTGGGGTAAGAGAAGCTATCCGCTGGTTTGAATAAGAAGATTAAGTAAGTTGGCTACTATGCCCATGTGACTTTGAAGGGTTTTTCTGAAAAAAGCGACTAAAGATAGTGTACCTGAAGCAGTAAAAACCTTATAATAAATGTAAAAGAATCCAAAGCTACGGGTGATTACAGTGAATAAAGTTTTCAATAAAGATGCGCTGACAGATATACTTCAAATAGCCATTGACCTCATTAAAAGTCGCACGGTTTTTATCGGCACGCTTGATGACGTGTTTTCAATTATGAAAATTGTAAATAGCGAAGGTGGAAGTCTACTCCATGAGGGATTAACGTTACCAATTGAGCTTTCGATTTGTAATTTGGTAACGTGTGAAGAGTCACTTGTCATTTCTGATACGAAGTGCGATGTTCGAACAAAACATCTGCAGGCTATTTATGATGCGGATGTTGGCTCTTACTTAGGTGCACCAATTGTATTAGAAAATGGTAAACTCTTTGGAACTCTATGCGTAGTAGATCCCAATCCACAGACTTTTACAGAACAAGAAGTTTCATCAATTAAGCGCTTAGCAAACGTATTAGGTACCATCATTTCTCAACAGCAGCAGGTAATTATTCCAGAGTTTGAAGAGAAAATACAGCATTTAGATAAGTTAGCGCTTGTAGGTCAACTTGCCGCTGGTTTAGCTCATGAAATTAGAAATCCTATGCAGTCAGTAAAAGGCTTTATCCAATTTCTGTTTGAAGAGCACAACCAAACCAGTAGTCATATTAAAGATCTTGTGTTAACAGAATTAAATAGAATGAATGAGCTTATCAGTGACTTTTTACTAGTCACGCAGCCCACTGCGCCTAAAAAAACACTAACTTCCATTACTGACGTTATGCAAGCAACAATTGGCGTATTGCAAAGCGAAGCGAACCTACATAATATTTCTATCTGCTTGGAAACGGACGACTACGTGCCGAAGTTATGGCTTGATGCTTCACAGATAAAGCAGGTGTTTTTAAATATTATAAAAAATGCTATTGAAGCGATTGGTCATAATGGGAAAATAGCAGTTTACGTTCAAAACAAAGAGGATACGGTCTGTTTGTTTATAAAAGATAGCGGTCCTGGTATTCCGTTGTCGATTATTAATAAAATTGGAGATCCCTTTTTTTCAACGAAAGATGAAGGGGTAGGGTTAGGTCTTTCTATTTGTCAAAGCATTATTAAAGAGCATCAAGGCTTTATGAGTATTGCAAATGATTATGAAGGGACCGTTGTTAGTATTCAACTACCCGCTACATCATAAGAAAAAGCTGCCTCTTGGCAGCTTTTTCTTATGATTCATTTCCGTTAACCTTTTCAGCATCCCAGTAAAATTCACTGAGAACATCTGCTAGCGCTTTTACGGTATTCGTTAATTCTTCCATATTGTTATCAACGCCACCCATTTCAATGAGAATAGCATTAGTGGATAAATCTTGGTTGTAAACTCCATTTCCGCTCGCTTTGCTTTTACCGAGTACACCACGACTTAATCCAGGATACTTCTTTTCTAACCCTTCATGAAGCGCTTTTGAAAGCTTTAAGTTTTGCTCAAAGTTTTGATTTTCTTTTCCCAATACAAACATGACGCGTGCATACGACTTGTCATTAATTTGAATCGTTGTATCTTTTTTACGAAGGGAATCTCGATGCAGGTCAATAAGGTAGGTTAAATCTTTATTCTGTGCCATGGCTTCTTGTACGATAGTACGAGACATCGCATAAGAGCGCGGTGTTTTCCAACCCTTTTCATTTAGCTTTGCGCCAATATTTGTTGTGTCGACTTCAGCACCAATACCTTGTGATTCTAATTCTCTCCCTAGCATTTCTCCGACCATGCTAATATTAGTTTTACTATCGGCTGCTTTATCAGCATTACCATCGCCTTCTAAACCTAGTAAAGGCAAATAGGACTCCCAGCTGTGCGTATGGTAGATATAGACGACTTTTCGTCCATTTGTTGTGTTAGCTGGAGGCTTTTCTTCTTGCTCTTTTTCCTTTTCCGTAGAAGGTTGTTCAACTTCTTCCTTGTCTACTTCTCTTTCCTTTAACACTTCTTCGATTGGAGGAGCTGATTCTTTTGGAAAGTTTGTAAAATTAGTTCCTTCACCCGCAATAATTAAATTCGAGTCAAAAATGCTAAAACCTGGAATTTCAGATCCAAATAAGCTTCTCGCATCTTGTGTTCGTATGCTAGTGGAAAGTTCTAGTAGAGTGGAAGATAAAGAAGGCGTAGAAAAATTATCGTCAAACGCTTTCTTAAAATGCTGATTTTCTTGGCTCATTAAATAATATAGAGTTTCTGCTTTATGTTTTGATAACGTCTGATACACAATCGATGAATGAAACTGCTCTTTGAATGCGGAGTAGCTTACTACAAAGACTGCTGAAGAAATGAGGACAACAACGCATATAATGACCATAATCATTCTATATGTGAGAACAAAAAAGTTAGCACGGTTATCGTTACTAGATTTCAATATCGCTTACTCCCTTCAAGACCGCTTCTGAATCTAGTAACTAGTTTATGAGGAATGGAAAGGAAATATGAGGACATTTTCGAACATAATAGAGTAATTGCTAGAAAAAATGCTAGCTGAACCGAATCGGTTAGCTAGCAGAAGCATGTTTAGCTGTTAACAGTTGATAAATTCGACGACCTTTAGGAGTCAGCGTAAAGCCTCGGCTATTCTTTGTTATGAGATTTAAATGTTGAAGTTGGTCAAATACCGTTATAATATGCTTTCGCTTCACGTTGTTCAAGAGGTCGTGTGCGTGTAAGTTTGTTAAGCCTTTTTGGCGCATACTGTTTGTTGATTGACCTTCAACTACTTGGAAATAAACTTCTTGTGTTTGAGAATCCTGTAGTAGCTCTATCAATTCTAGAAGCTTATAAAAAGACAGAGAAGAAAGTGGTTTCTTTTGGACCATTATCGGTACTTCTACTGGTTCTTTTTGAATCTGATTTAATTCCTGTTTGTACATAGATGAAAATCCATCAAGCTGCTGATGTATGCCACTTTCATTTAATAAGGCAACATAGGCTTCCATTGTTTGAAACAGTGCAGTATGTGATTCAACGTTCCATTTAGAAAAGTAGGGTAGTGACAGCTCAATTTCTTCATTAGAAACGACTGTGGTTTCCAAAGGTGTGGATAAATTGTTTCCATTCGGTCAATTGGAATAGGAAAACCGTCAGCTGCATTATTATATAAAAACGAATTAAGAAGCAATTGCTCATCTATGGAATATGTTTGAAGAGCTAATAAAACAGCTTCGTTCAAACGAGGGAGTAATGCTTTTGTTTTTTTGTACTCGATGAGCGCACCGTTTTGTTTTTGCGACCGAGTAGTATAAAAGTTAGCTGCGGATAATCTTCAAACTGAATCGATAAGTTTTCAGATACTGCCATTATCGTAACTCCTTTCCTGTAGGTTGTATTGTAGCTACATTTTCATAAAAGAAAAAGTTTTGATGTGTTGAATTCTGAATAAATTTTTACTTTTAAAATAAGGGAGAAAGTATTTAATGGTAGCTGTATTTATAAGTGAAAGAAGGAATTAAGAACCCATTTGTGTAATTAGTGTATGTATGTTTTTTTGTTCAATCCAAAAATAGGAGGATCTTATGGTCAAAAAAACAATAAACGCACTAAAACAAAGGCTATGGGAAAATAACGATGTAATTGAAGTGTATAAAGGGAATGGAGAAGTTAATTTCACCACGTGCACATTTTACGAGGGTTTAGTAGAAGAAATAATTCATCAATTTGAACAAAAGCATAGGTGCGTTATGCCAAAAGACTACCGAGAATTTTTAAGGGAAACGAACGGCTGTCGCTTATTTGAGTCAAATCTAGTAGAAAACAGCGTTGTCTTATACCGTTTGGAAGATACGGAGAGTCAATGTAGTGAAGACTATATAACTATTGGAGCTGTCAATCAGAATGAGATTTTACTCCGAAGAGTAGAAGCAAGCGAGCACTCAGTCATAATTAAAAGCAAATATGAGCCGGTTGAGCAAGCGGTGAACTTACATATGACTTTTGAACAGTGGTTTGATCGACTAATAATGAGCCAAGGTAATTTATTTTGGACGTGGTCCGTTCAGCCAGTTCTTGTACGAATTAAACGGTTTCAATAACAAGACGTGCTGCTATGAGCGGCACGTCTTGTTGTTTGTAAGATCATAGGTGTATAAAACGTCGTCTAAAAATACCCCGTCAAATTCGTGGGGCTGGTTTTTTACGAACCGTGCCCCTTGACGTTTGTAAAAGTTGACTGCACGCTTATTCTTTCCTAAGGCCCAAATATCGATTGACTGGACGCCTAAGGAATAAAGGTCCCTTTTAATAAAGTCCATTAACAAGGTTCCAAGTCCTTGGCCTTGTGTGCCTTCTGAAATGTATAATGCAACCAATTCACCTTTATGTGATGAGTGGCTGTATTGTTCATACGCACCAAAAGCAACGATAGTTTGCTGATCGCTGAAGGCTGCTACAATAGAAGCCCCGTCCTTCTGTAAAAAATTGCTCCACTTTTCTTCGCTTTCTTGATAGGAGAGCTTTTCTAAATAAGAGTCTGGAACTAGATCGCGATAAGTGGTTTTCCAACTATCAATATATAATGTTGAAATACTGTTTATATGGCTAAAATTTGCTTTCATGAACTGCAATGTGTGAACCCTCCGTATACAAAAATGAATGAATAACATGAATGAAATGTAAATAATTGTAATGTAGGACCATATTAAGAGATTCTTAATTTTTTTTGTGATATGGTTTAATTATCAAAATAGTTTAATAATAATTTCTTTTTCGGCAAGAAGAAAGGATGTGGACATGTCATTAAAACTTCGCTTTTTATTAACCTATCTTAGCATGGTTTTAGTTTTTGTGCTTCTGCTTTTGCTTTTTGGCTTCTTAGTGTTTTTTTCAATTACAGGGGATGCTAACTTTCTGCAAAAAACATACTCCAATGCATATGTATATAAGCTCTTAACACCGGAAGAAGAAACGACATTTTTAAATGTAAAGCTGCTGAGTCAAGAGGACCCAAATCAACTTTTAAATCAGCAAATAATTAAAAGTTATGAGCAAGAAGGCATTGATGTAATTGTCAGAAAGAATGAAGAAGTGACGTACTCATCGTTCTCTATAGATCAGCGAACAGTGGACAAAGAGCTGCCGCATTTTAATGAAAAAAGTACAAAATCAGCTACATATGAACAAGACATTATTCGAATTAAAAATAAGTTTTATTCATACATCAAATTAGATTTTTTCTTTCCAAATCGGGATGAAGGAACTGTTTTTGTTTTACGAAGCATTAGCCCTTACGTTGGAATTGTTCATAAAGTTTTTCCGTTTTTATTTATTTTTCTCTTGCTTTTATTTGTGGTGATCATTGGTTTTGTTAACTATGTTGTGTCCAGAAGCGTTATTAAGCCAATTTATAGATTAAAGCGAGCAGCTGAACGCATTCGTCAAGGAGACGTTCATTTCTCAATACCGTATAAGCACAATTCCAAAGATGAAATAAATGAGTTAACCAATTCTTTTGAAGAAATGAGAAAAAAGCTGCAATCATCTATTGACCTTCAGGTTCATTATGAAGAAAATCGTAAGCAGCTGCTGTCAAGCATCTCACATGACCTAAAGACGCCGATTACCTCAATCATTGGTTATGTTGAAGGGATACAAGATGGCGTAGCCAACACACCTGAAAAGCTTGAAAAATACTTATCAACAATTTCTACAAAAGCAAAGGATATGAATAGCTTAATTGACGAGCTCTTTTTATTTTCTAAACTAGATTTGCATGAAGTACCGTTTCATTTTGAAACCGTGAATATTAATGATTTTATGGAGAACCTCAACCAGGAGCTGCAATTTGAGTTAGAAGAAAAAGGAGTGCTATTACGCTTTTATACAACGCTTTCTAAAAGAGCTTATGTAAAAGTAGATACAGATAAGCTGCGGCGAGTAATAATGAACTTAATTACAAATAGCATCAAATTTATGGATAAAGAGGATAAGCGTATTGAACTGGTGCTCAGTGAAAATGAAAGTGAAGTAATTGTAAGAATAGTAGACAACGGGTGCGGTATCGAGCCGAGAGCGCTTCCTTACATATTTAACAAGTTTTATCGAGCTGAAGAATCGAGAAATACGCAGACGGGTGGAAGTGGTCTAGGGCTAGCAATTGCCAAACAAATCATTGACTCGCACGGTGGATCAATTTGGGCAACAAGTACATTACATAAAGAAACAAGCATCTATTTTTCTTTGCGAAAAATAACTAAATAGAGGTGATAGCAAGAGTGAAGCGTATATTACTAATTGAGGATGAGCCAAGTATTGCAGAGTTACAGCGTGATTATTTAGAAATTAACCAGTTTGAAGCACATGTGCAGCATAGCGGAGAAGAAGGTTTAGAAAGAGCTTTAAACGAAGAGTTTGACCTAATCATTTTAGATATTATGCTCCCAAAGCTAAACGGATTTGAAGTGTGCAAACGAGTTCGAGCGGTAAAAGATATACCTATTCTACTTGTATCAGCTAAAAAAGAAGAAATCGATAAGATTAGAGGTCTTGGGCTGGGTGCGGATGATTATATCACAAAGCCATTTAGCCCTGGAGAGCTTGTAGCAAGAGTAAAAGCGCATTTATCTCGCTATGAGCGCTTGAGCGAGCGCAATCACACAAAAAAACTAATTAAAGTTCATCATATTGAATTGGATAAGCTAGCCCGTCGCGTCTTCGTTTATAATCAGGAAGTAACATTTACCACAAAAGAGTTCGATTTATTATTATTTCTTATTACTCATCCAAACCAAGTACTTAGCAAAGAACAACTGTTTGAAAACTTATGGGGGTTTGATTCGACTGGAGATATTTCAACTGTTACGGTGCATGTACGAAAAGTGCGTGAGAAAATTGAACAAAACCCTGCCCAGCCTCAGTACTTAGAGACAATTTGGGGAGCGGGATATCGCTTTAATATTTAAGGGGGAAGGAAATTGCGATTTATTTATTTGGAATCTCGCAGTCACCACTTTCATTGGATGAAAGCTGAAGCCTTTCAGCTTGAGGATTTTGATAGGGATATGGTAGGTGAACATCTACTAGTTGCTGAGCTTGATGATAAAGTTGTGGGGTTTGTATCTTTGGATCTTCCTGATAATTTTATTCACTGCTTATTTGTGCATCCCGATTATTCAAGAAAAGGTGTTGGAACAGCGTTAGTAGATGCAACCATTCAAAAAATGAATCCGCCACTGCGTCTGAAGTGCGTATCAAAAAATGACAAAGCGCTGCTGTTTTATAAGAAGAAGGGGTGGGTGCAAGTGGTTGAAGAAGGCCCTGTATCTGAACGCTATTGGTTAATGGAATATCAATAAGTAAAAAAGAGTTTGGGACATAACAAAATGATGGCTTCTAAAAGATGAACACTAGCTGTTCCCATCTCTTTGGTTTGTCTCAACACGTTCGTTCCATTGCGCTACGGCCACTCGCTTTCCGCGGGGAGGAACCTGAGCTTCCTCGCTGTGCTTTGGGATCTCCGTTTTCCCTCTCTTTCCCGGAGGAGTCGAGTGTCCTACGCTCCATTCCACCCTGTTTCCAACATTGTTTTCACAATCAACCAAAAAACCTGAACGGTTAAAAGTTATGAACTCTCAATCGTTCAGGTATAGTAGAGGCTGAACTACTTATGTCTCAGTCTCTTTTGTATTTAAGAAGAAAATGCGGGTTGATTAGCTTTTCGCTTACGTTTTGTATGAACAAAAGATTGTGCATAATCAAGTGCTTTACCTGCCTGAGAAAAAAAGTGTTGCCGTCCAATTCGATCATACAGTCCAGTTTTTAGAAACATCTCTTTTGGCTGAGCATCTAGCCCTGTAATTAATAATGCCCGGTTATCTTCATTAAGCCTTTGATGAACGTTTGATAGTAGATTTTCGCCTGAGGTGTCAATAAATGAAACCTGCTCCATTTTTAAAATAACAACGTCTGCATTCGATTGAATGATACTATCCGTTGCTTCTTCTAATCGTTCAGCCGAGCCGAAAAAGAGCGAGCCTTCTAGCGTGTACATTTGAAGCTGGGATTTTTCATCATCATGGTTTGTTTTTGAAACGTGAAGCGATTGGCTCATACGCTTAACAAACATAATAATGGCAAAGAGCAATCCTACCCCAACACCTGTTGTTAAATCGAAGAATACGGTTAGTAAGAACGTAATTGCTAAAACTGCAGAGTCTGCAGTTTTTGTTTTGAAAATATGAGCAAATTCTTTTCGTTCGCTCATATTAAAAGCAACGACCATTAATACAGGTGCCATGCTTGCTAGTGGAATATGAGATGCATAAGGTGCTAATACCAACAAAACGATGAGTACAACAAGGCCGTGTACAACTCCTGAAATAGGCGAAGTTCCTCCGTTACGAATATTTGTTGCTGTTCGAGCGATTGCTCCTGTTGCAGGAATACCTCCAAATAAGGAAGTGGTCATGTTGGCAATTCCTTGTCCCACAAGCTCTTTGTTGCTGTTGTGTTTTGTCTTTGTCATACTGTCAGCTACCATAGCTGATAGAAGCGATTCAATTCCACCGAGCATAGCGATTACAAGTGCTGCTGGTAATAGCATAACAATGGTATCAATTGTTAATTCAGGCCACTGAAAAGTAGGGAGTTCATTTGGGATTGGACCATAGGTTGATCCAATGGTGGCAACCTTGTCTTGAAAAAAAAGAACGGCAATCAAAGTGGAAAATAGAATGCCTAACAACGCACCAGGAACCTTTGGAATAAATTTCGGTGCAATAAGGACAATTACTAAACAAATAATAGCTATTAGTATGCTATAAATATTGACAGCAGATAGGTTTGTGATAATTTCCCACATGTTAAGGTGAAAAGCTTCGTGTTTTTCTATATTGTGTAATCCTAAAAAGTTTGCAATTTGTCCTGAGAAGATAATAATTGCAATGCCGGCAGTAAAACCAATTGTCACTGGTTTTGGAATGAACTTGATAAACTTTCCAAGCCTAAGAAGTCCAACGGTAACTAAGATAATTCCTGCCATAAAGCCAGCTATAATTAAATTCTCATAACCATATTGCATGACAACTCCTAATAAAATAGGAACAAACGCACCTGTCGGACCTGCGATTTGGAATCTGGATCCTCCGAATAAGGAGACCAAAATCCCGGCAATAATCGTTGTATAAATACCATATTCCGGTCGAACGCCAGAAGCAATGGCAAATGCCATGGCTAAAGGAATTGCTACAATACCTACCACGAGTCCAGCGATCAAATCTTTTTGAAAGCGTTCTCCGTTATAATCTTGAAACCTAGTCGCCTTTTTCATTTGAGTATCCTCCTTTGTATAATCAATAGACGGTCTGTTCTAAGGTGATACACTTAGTCTAAGGAGCAATCGTAAAGAAAAGTGAAAGGAATTCTTAAAAATTTCTTAAAAGACGGCAAAACTTATCTAAAATATAGAGTGAAAATATGCTTGAAATTATAAGTGAATCAAAATCAATACGTTGACATTAACGTTAACGTTAAGTATTCTTATAAAGTAAAGTTTACGTTAACGTTAATGTTATATCCCTGGAGGTTTACTGTACATGTACAAAATTGATGAAGTAACAAAAATGACAGGTTTAACAAAACGAGCAGTTCGCTACTATGAAGAAATAGGGCTAATTTTGCCTCCTTCACGTACAAAGGGAAATGTTCGACTCTACACGGAAGATGAAGTAAGTGAGTTGAAAAAAGTAGCAGAAGCAAAAGAAGTACTTGGCTTTTCCCTGCAAGAACTTCAAGAGTTTATGTCGTTAAGAAGAACGATTGAACAAGCAAAAAGAGATCAGGATGTCTCAGCTCAAGATGTATTGGAAATTGAAAATATGATTCATACTCAAATGGAAATGATTATGTACAAAGTCGATAAGATGATGACATTTAAAGAGGAATTAGAGGCCATGCATAAACGAGCTACAGACATTCGGAAGCGAAAGGAACAAGAGGAGTGACGCGTGTGGAACAACAACATTCTAAAAGCCGTGTTGGTCAAGTCATCACGGTTTTTGCTACGTTTTTAGCATTTATGGGAATAGGAGTTGTAGATCCAATTTTACCAGAGATTGCGGCTCAAATAGGAGCTTCTCACTGGCAAGTTGAAATGCTATTTACGTCATACTTATTAATGATGGCTATCATGATGATTCCAGCTGGGATTTTAGCTTCCAGATTTGGAGATAAACGCTTGATGGTTACAGGACTTATTATCGTAACAATTTTCGCTGCGCTTTGTGGCTTGTCTAATAATATTCCACAGCTATCCATTTTCCGTGCCGGCTGGGGGTTAGGTAATTCATTTTTCTTCGCAACTGCTATGACGCTGTTAATTGCACTATCAGGTGAAGTGAAACAAGCGGTTGGAATGTACGAAGCAGCTATCGGATTAGGAATGGCAGGTGGACCACTTGTTGGTGGTGTACTTGGTAGCTCTTCATGGAGACTACCGTTTATCGGAACTAGTATTTTGATTTTTATTGCATTTATTCTCGTTTTAACAATCGTTAAACAACCTGGTTCTAGTAGGCTAAGAAAGGCAGC
The DNA here is from genome assembly GCF_001614195.1 of Bacillus sp. VT 712. Classification (NCBI taxonomy): domain Bacteria; kingdom Bacillati; phylum Bacillota; class Bacilli; order Caryophanales; family Bacillaceae; genus Bacillus; species Bacillus sp. VT 712. The sequence goes on from NZ_LWBK01000004.1 coordinate 55,281, forward strand.
AGGCTTTAAAGATATTATTCAGCTCTATAAGTGTAAGCCGTTTACCCAAGGTGCGCTTTCCGGAATGCTTTATTATTATGGCTTTTTTACGGTGTTAGCCTATACACCTCTTATTTTACCGATTAGTGCCTTGCAAATTGGTTTTGTCTTCTTTGGTTGGGGGTTATGCTTAGCTTACGGATCTGCTATTTTAGCTCATAAATTAGAAATGAAGTATCCGCCGAAACAAGTGCTTCATATTAGCTTGATTATCTTTGTTGTTATCTTAGCTTTACTATTTGTAACAGATAATACGGCGCTACGTATTATTCTCGTTATGGCATCAGGCTTAGTATCAGGACTAAACAATGCACTATTTACAAGCTACGTTATGGAAGTATCACCGTATGAAAGAGGGATTACTTCAGGTGGATATAATTTCCTTCGCTGGTTAGGAGCTGCATTTGCACCGTTATTATCAGGTGTAATCGGTCATGCAATAGCGCCTCAAGCACCTTTCTTAGTTGCTGCTATCATAGCAGTTGTAGCGTTTGTTATCATGAAAGTGAAAGTAAAAAAAGTTTAGAGATAGTAGGATAAAAGTACCAAGAGAAAGGCACGTAGCCTTTCTCTTTTTTTTGACTAATTTTGAGGAAATCAAAAAATAGTGTATAATGGAGACAAGAACGTAAATTTGTGTTCTATATTATAGGAGTGTGATGCGAATGGCCACCTGTAAGAACTGTGACCATAAATGGAATTGGAAAACATCTGTTAAAAAATTATTAACGCTTCGAAACGTGATGAAGTGTCCACATTGTGGAGAAGAGCAATATATGTCCGCAAAATCTCAAAAAAGATTGTCAATCTACTTATTTACACCTCTGATTCTTTGGCTTATCTTATCCGTACTTAATTTTCCTCTTCAAAATGTAATGACGGTTACCGTCCTCGGATTTGTTGTTTCAATTATGATGATGCCTTTTTCATACGAGTTAAGTGATGAAGAAGAGCCACTATGGTAAAGCTCATGTCTACATGAGCTTTTTTTATGCGTGTAAGCTACTAATAAAAGTCATCATCGTAACAAAGTCTAATAATAAAGACTTATTTAGTACCAAAATGTTTACAACAGATAAAAAAGGGAAATAAATTTATATTTTTCATGGCTAACGACGAAACACCTAGATATTTATTTTAGGAATTTCAGCTCATTTTTCAAGTCTCTGATGATCTTATATGCTGATTTACTCGTTTGGTTAAGCAAAGGGGTGAGATGCTTTACGAAGAAATAAGTAATGAAACATATTTTAGTTTATTATACTAAAGCAAAGTGCATGTACAAAAAGAAGGTGTATACAAATGGTAGTTCAAACATCAAAAACGGTCTTGCAACGTTTTTTTTCAGAGCGTTTTTTTGACCAAGCAGCGCAAACAGCATACTATTTTTTATTGTCCTTTATTCCATTTATCATTTTTTTATTTTCATTGCTAAGCTTCTTTCCGATTGATACCAATAATTTATTGGTGCTTATTCAGCCGTTTGTGCCGGAAAGTGCATACGATATTATTGAAAGGTCGGTTACGTCTGTTTTAAACCAAAGCGGAAAGAAATTATTGTCCTTTAGCTTAATTGCTACGTTTTGGCTTGCTTCAATGGCGATTCAGTCTCTTGTACGCTCGTTAAATGATGCGCATCAAATTGAGCGAAAGCAAACTTTTCTTCATGCATTAATAAATGATTTGATTTTGACGCTTGGCTTTATGATTATCGTGTCACTGTCGCTTTTCGTTCCAATTATAGAGGAAATTTCACGACACTTTATCGTAACAAAAGTTAAAATTCCGGATTTTTGGTATACAAGCTGGACCATTATTCGTTGGGGAATCGGTACGAGTTTTCTGCTTTTATTCTTTATCTTTTTCTATAAAATGGTGCCGAGTGCCAAAATTGCATGGAAAGAAGTATTGCCAGGGGCTATCTTCGCAACGCTAGGCTGGCAAGTGGCTTCAACTGGGTTTTCGTATTACGTGAAGTTTGGTAGTTATTCTGAAATATATGGTCAGTTGGGGAGTATTATCATCTTAATGATTTGGTTTTATTTAACCGCTGCTATTTTATTAATTGGAGGGCTAATAAACGGTCATCGTTATCAACGATAAAACCCGCTGCTACAAGCAGCGGGTTTTCTTATTTACTTTGAATAGAGTTAGTGGAAATGCTTGGGCGCGTTACAGCAATTACGGTTGCTAGTAGACCTAGTAAAACTAAAATAGAACCAACCCAACCGTTAAAGAGAGATGAATAGCCGTTAATAATAATTCCACCCACGTAAGATCCTGCAGCAATTCCCAAGTGAGAAATGGCAACATTTGTACTAATCAATACATCGGGATTGTCTTTGGCGCTTTGAATAATTAAGTTGTTCTGAGCTGGTGAAACGGCCCAGCTTAGAGCGCTCCAAACCGTCATCACAATTAAGAATAAAATAAAAGGCAGCTTAACGGCAAAAGGAAGAGCGACCATGCTTAGAAAAAAGGCACCGATAATTCCAATGACGGCAGTAGGTGCTCCAAGTTTATCAGAAAGAACGCCACCAAAACCTCCACCTGCTACGGCTGCTAATCCGAAAATGCCGTATACAAGCGTCACCATTCCGCTTGATAATCCAAATGTTTCTTGTAAAAACGGTGTGAAATAAGCATACAGCGTTAAGTGACCAGCTAATACAAAAAAGGTTGCGATATGAATAGACAGCATTTTTGTATTTCGAAGTGCATTAAGCTGTTGTTTAATCGGTACTACTGGAGCAGGTTCTAAGCGTTCCATGCTAATTGCAACGATAACCATAATAATCGCTGTTAAAAGTGCAATTAAAATAAAGACTTCACGCCAACCAAACGCGTTTCCAATAAAAATGCCAATCGGAATCCCAAGTACTAACGAAGCGCTAATACCCATAAATACAATTCCTAGTGCTCTGCCTTGATATTCAGGTTTCACAAGGCGCGATGCCATTGTTGTAGATAACACAATAATGAACGATCCGCTCATAGCAGCTAATATGCGAGAAACCATCAGCATGGAGTAACCCGTACTAGCTAAAGCTACGATATTACTTAGTAAAAAGATAAATAAAGCCCATAAATAAACTTTTTTACGTTCGAATTTTGCCGTAATGTTTAACAATACAGGTGCTGAAATTGCATAGACAAGAGAGAAAATGGAGATTAGATATCCAGCCTTTGCAATTGATACTTGAAATGAACTTGCGATGAGGTCGAGAATGCCTCCTAAAATAAGCTCAACAGTTCCTACAACGAAGGAAGCAATCGCAAGTATGTACACTTTATGATTCATAAATAAAACTCCTTTTAATAAAAGTTACAACTGTAATAGTAACCTTTATTGTAGCTCCTTTCAAGTGCAAAATTAAAAAAAGATTGCGTAAAAGCAATCTTTTTTTAATTAACGTCTATATGGAGTAAGAAAGTAGCGTGAGAGCTGGGGAGATTACTAATAGCGAAGACGAGTAAGAAGTCGCATAATCGTTTCATCTTCCAGCAGCTGCTCTTGGTATTTTTTTGTGATATATGTAAGAGCGACATCATGATAAAAAAAGTCGGTAAATACTTTAACAAGGGGCTGAGAGTTTGTCTTAATGGCTTTCCACGTCTCGTTTTCAATTCCTGCAAACAGCAAGGACTGTTCATCCACGATGACGAGCTGAGATGGTTCTAGCTTCTCATGGTGTTCCATGGGGTGAAGCGTGCTCGTATTTTCCAACGTCGTGCGCAAATCTCCAATTGTTAAGATTTCAACTGAAATTCCTTCTCTTTCTTTCTCTTCTAACAAGGGGCGGTAGTGCTCAAGCGTTGTATTCCAAGCCGATAGCAAAATGGAATGCGACGCATCTTGAATAAGTTCATCGATTGTAGCTATGATAGTTGCTTCATCTTTTAGTGTCCACACGTGATCATCTTGACTAACTTTCTTAATCTTATAAGACTGCAAATCGCGAATATCTTCTTCAAATTCTAAGCTTAACTTTTTAATAATGACATCAAGTGATACCGCAGAGTAAAACTTTTTTTTACCGGAAAGAGTGTTTAACACGACACCTTTTTCAATGAGTTTATCTAATACTTCATAGATTTTTGCTTTTGGTACCTGAGATGCACGCACGATAGCCGTTGCGTCCAACGACTCTTCGCTCGATACAAGCGCTTCATATACTTGACTTTCATATTGAGAATAACCGAACTTTTGTAACATAAAACCTCCAAGAGTCTCTTGTAATAAGTTATATGTATTTTATTATAACAAATCTAGTTTACAAAACCATGTTGTCAACGAGAATAGTGCGATTATTATCTATTCATAGTAATAAATAGAGGCATGATAAACTCCTTGTTATAGCATGGTTTTATCCGTGATTTCTGGCTGTGGATTCTCTTACTTTTCCGTATAGAAATTGAATGCCGGCATAAGTGAAAATAACAATACCACCTACTAGTAAAATGACGCATGCGCCTGCTTGGAAAAAATACTTCAATTTAAATCTCTCCTTTAATCCTTTATTTTCTATTTAAAATTTAATTAATGAGTGTGTTTACTTTGGATGGAAGATTACTTTTGTTTCTCAATTATAAAATAAGGTAATAATCACACCCTACTACACGAGCTTACAGTTTTCTTACAAGACTGTAAGGAAACAGGCTTTCATAACATTTCTCTAATTAAAGCGCATACTATATAATAAAGATAAGAAAATACTGGAGAAAACAAGCATGGTCTTTTGGCGATGCTTTTACGTATAGAAAAGGAGGAATGAGTCGATGAGTTTACGAGAACGATTGCTATACGTTGCTGAAAATTTTTCTGCAAAAGAAAGCGATGCTTTGCTTTCTCACGAAGTCGACAATATGCTAACGAGACGAATTCCACTTTCACTTTATAAGCTTTCTGAAGTTAACCGCGAAGAATTCAAAATAACCGGAATGCAAACAGCGCTTTTCCCCTATATCAACATTGTGGACAAAAAGAGCGTAACGGGCCTTGCGATATCGTATGCGCTGAGTGAAGACGGACAGAGACTATACCTTGTGTTAAAAAGAGAAGAAGAAGATGCACCTACTATTGCTGACATTCGCTTTTTTACTCCCGAGCATGAGCGAATAAAAAAAGATCATTTATTAATGATTGGCACAAGTAGTGATGCAAAGAGTTTTGAAGATAACGTAGCGTTATACGTGCCTTATCACATTGAAGACTTTGCAAGTGATCGTCAGCTTTATGAAGATCTCACATTATTTATTGAAATCCATCGTCAGTTTTTAAAAGCGCATGGAATGAGTAAAGAGCTTTTATCGGACAAAGATGTAATAACTCATATGAAAGAATATATCAAATCACAAGGCTTTACGTATGAAGATGAAGACTTAACAAACATTTATTTGTCGTTAAAAACAAAGCCCTTTATCATTTTATCAGGCATGAGCGGAACTGGGAAAACGAAACTGGCACAGCTGTTAGCAGAAAGTCTAGGCGCAACGTTTGAAAATGGAAGGTTGGCCTTAATTCCCGTCAGACCAGACTGGCATGACGGATCGGATTTGCTTGGCTACATCGACCTCAGAGGCGATTTTCGAAAAGGAGCCTTCTTAGGAATTGTGCAACAAGCCATTCAACATCCCACTTATACATACGTGGCAATATTGGACGAGATGAACTTAGCCCGTGTTGAACATTATTTAAGCGACGTGTTAAGCGTAATAGAAAGCCGGAAGTGGCAAGAGCGTAAAATTAAAACCGCGCCTCTGTTGCCAGGTCACAGGATGTTTTGTGACGTGTACATCCCTCCTAACTTATTAATTGTAGGAACGGTTAATATGGACGAAACGACGCACTCATTCAGCCAAAAAGTGTTAGATCGGACGAATACCGTCGAGCTTAATACAATTCACCTCGATTCTTTTGAAAGTCTTACACAGGATTCTTTAGTTACAGCAGGAATCGAAACAACACAGATTCAAAGCTTGTATATTCATTTAAAAGATGCATACGTTGAGCATGGGGAGCTAATTAATGAGGTTACAAATGAGTTAATGTCTCTAAATGAATTATTAAGGCCTATCGATTGTCAAGTTGGTTATCGAATGAGAGACGAAATCTGTTTTTATATGATTTATGCTATTAAAAGCGGCGTGTTTACGTTTGATCAGGCATTTGACTTTCAGCTGTTGCAAAAAATAGCTCCACGCATTAGTGGAGGTGACGTATACACGTTTGACGTATTAAAGGAACTATACTATTACTGTACGAATACATTTGTTGATCAAAATATTGAAACAGCTGTTATTGAAGCGGAACGAATGCGTTTTCCTCGCAGTGCGAAAAAAGTAATGGAGATGATTAGAAGGTATGAGGCATTTGGATATACATCATTCTGGACAAATACCGTTCGTTAAAATTGCCATGAGAAACTGTACCGTCACCATTAGCGGAAAAGCTGAAACACTTAATGAGGAAGTAAGCGAGTCGATGTTTTTTTCTTGTACAGGGCAAGATATTGAAAAGGTCGAAGTGTACCATCCTAAGGAGAGAGAGCATGTACAAAATTCACCTCTCCAGCCCTTATTTTTTGAAAATGAACAGTATGAAGTAATGGTGGTGTCAAAGGAACAAAAAGAGCTGTTTTTAGTAAATGAAATGACAGGCATCAAGCAAAAAAGTCGGAGTGTGTATGGAGACGGACAGTCAATTTTGTTCAGTACAATTCTTCTACAAAATGAAATTGGCTATACAACTTTTCATGTTATGAGCGGAACAGAGAAAATAATAGCTTTTACGCTTGAAATCTTTCCTACCAAAATGGACTATAAAAGCGATTACCTTTCCATAGTTGAATCCATTAACCAATCAACGTATGGGATGGCCTACAAACTGGTAGGTAATACGTATTTAAAAGGATCTTTGAATTTAACAGTAAAAGACGGGAATTGGCTCGAGTTTTACCACCTTATATCTCATCATTTTCAACCATTTATGAAATATATTAAGCAGATAGAAAAGCAGCCAACACGCACTGTTTTAAAAGAGAGAGATTTTATGAGAGGAGACCAGCTCAAAAAGTCAGATAGCTTATCAATAGGATACTTGCGTAAACACCCTAATTATTTCGTACCTGCTAAAAGGGGTGTTCGCTTAAAACGAAATAAGTATGTAATACCGAACAAAGTCATTGGCACAAGTAGAAGCGATACCGTAGATACGTTTGAAAATCAAACGGTAAAATGGATGTTAACGACTGTTGAGAATAAGCTAGAGCAGCTTTTTTTACACGTCATGAATCGAAAGGAAGAGTATCATCGTTCCATGGTGAAACGAAACATGATAGAAGAGATTAATCGCATGCAGCAGGCTGTAAAAACAGTTCGCTCCAACTTTTTTTGGAACCAGATAAGCACTAAATCAATCTATTCGATAGATCGTCGTATTCGCCAAGTTCCGTTATATAAAGAAGTGTGTAAGTACTATATGATGCTGATGCGAGGAATTACATTGAATGGAGAGTTTTATACGCTATCTCTGAAAAATACCGCTTGGTTATATGAGTATTGGGTTTATTTACGAATACGCGATCTACTTCAGGCGTATGCCACATTAAGAACACATAACAGCATAAAAATAACACAAAATGAGCTGTTCATGAATACAGGAGCATCACATCATGAATTCGTTTCAAAGAGCGGAAAACGTATCTATCTTTTTTATCAAAAGGAATTCAGATCAAAGCACACGACCACCCAAAGACCAGATTTAGTATTGACATTGGAAAAAAATAGTGGAGAATACGTGAACTATGTTTTTGATGCCAAATATCGGGTACACCGAAAAGGTCACGATCTTATTCCTAAAGAAGAAGACCTGAATACGATGCATCGATATCGTGATGCCATTTTAAATAGTAAAAATGAGCGCATCATTGAAAAGGCGATTGTATTGTTCCCAAGCAATGATAAAACATCTGTAGACTACTTTCTTAAAAGTATTGAAAAAATAGGAATTGGAGCTCTTCCTTTTTTACCAACCAATGAAAAAATAGTCCAAGACTTTATCTTAGGTCTTTTGACCAAATTTAACTAGTATATTCTTTAAAAGAAACGTAAGGTGGCACCGTTTTCTTAACGAATCTATATACTGAAAATAAGTTCAATTGAACTCCTTTAAAAAAATAGAAAATGGAGGGGAACAATGATGGTAGAACAATCAATATTTCAGCAATTAGTAAATGCTTCTGCTCATGATCGCTACACGTATTTTATCGAGCAAGTAATTAAATGCAAACGAGTTTGGATTGTTCTTGATGAACATAATCAGGTAAAGATGACCGGAAATGATGACAATAAGCGATTAGTACCCGTATGGCCTTGCAAAGAATATGCACAGTGTTGTTTACAGCATGCACCATCTGGCTGCAGAGTCATTGACATTTCTCTTGAGACATTTATGAATGAACTCTTGTTAGGTATGAAGAAAAAGGGCATGTTATCCTCTGTGTTTTGGAATGGATTAGATACTATTATTATCGGTGTTGATCAGCTATTATTCGACTTAGAGTGGGAAATTGGTAAGACAGAGATTATTCATTAACCCTTTTAGGTTTTAGCGGTTTTTATAATTAGATACAGGACCCTTAGACTGTTTTGGGTTTAAATTTTTAAGCTTGTTTTTGAGATAATCCTGTAGGATCTTGCGCTTTTTCTTTCGCTGTTTGTCGCGGTTTTTCATAGGTGATCACCACCTTTCTTTACTTTTATTATACGTAATAATCAGTATTGGTCACTAGTCAAAATAAAAAAATAACCGAAAAGCGCCTGCTTTCCGGTTATTTTTTTTGAGGATCATGAATATCTGAATCGTGCTCTTCCGCAAATTCAGTGCCATATGCAAAACCTTTTCGAAACTCTGTTCTTTTTACAGTACGCGTTCGATTTTGAAAGAAGTGCGCTAATGAGTAGCGATGTACAAGCACTTCAACACCGGTAATAATCGTTGCGGATAAAATGCTTCCCCATGCGATTTGCATATAGTTATTTAATAGAATTGTCCCGAATATCCATACGCTCATATAGGCCAAAATAAAATCAAAAGCAGTAGCTGCTTTATTACCTAAAGCGGGAAGAATAATGCGATCACCTAATATGTAAGATGCAACGGTTACAAAAGCGCTAAACGATAAAATGTCAACAAACGTTGCATCGAAAAATAAATCCAGTCCAATAGCGAACGCAATCATACACGAAATGAATTTTACGATGATAATGGAAATGTGCTTCATGTGTTTTATAAACCTGCCTTTTCTTCTTAGTATGGACGAAGAATTACTTTTTATACAAAAGCAAACTTTATGTAATATTTCTGTGACAAATTTAGATATTAGTTGTAATTTCTTGTTGAATTTTCTAAAATGTAAAAAGATAGAGTCGCATCATATGTATATACGACAACGATGAATCTGACAGGAGGAGCAGGTTGTGAAGAAGATTTTACTATTCACAGTAGCTGCATTATTAGCTACATTTTTTATTGATCGTGCCTATAGTGAACGCAATCAGGCACAGCTAGAGTCTCAATTAGTAGATGAGATAAATAAAACAAAAGAAGAAACGAAAAGCGACTACGCAGTGATTGATTTTAATGAACTCTTTGATTTTAACTGGGATGAAGTATATGTTTTTGGCCCAGAAGCGTCAGTAAAGGATGTTAATAAAGAACTTGGATTTAAATGGTCGGATGCTACATTAAACAGCGTATTAAATAGTCAGGAAAATGTAGTTGTATTTGTAGAAAACAAACAAATTACTCAGTATATAAAAGTTCCCGTAGATTATGGAACCATTATTCCTAAAGAATCTGTAGTGAAAAAAGCGAACAATTAACATTGTTCGCTTTTTTATGCCTTTTTCTGAATCGCCTTTTTACGAGGCTTTCTCGGCTTTAAGTTGGATTGATCGATACTTAGTTTTAACATTTGCATAAGCTTTGTAACGTCTTGTTCAGACTGCTGTTGACTGAAAGAAGCCATAGCGTCTTTGCTTTGAATTAGTTCATGTAGCATATCACGATAGTCGTTATGATGCATTTTTGGTTCAAACGGAGCGGACAACTTATTAATGATTTCCATAGCTGCTTCACGATCTTTGGTTGATAGAGAAGGTAAGGCGTCGACATGAGGCACGTCTTGTACATGGCGAAGCTCTTCATGAAAGTGCAGCGTTTGTAATAAAAGGCAGTCTCCATAAGAACGAATGATTGCAAGCTGCTGCTTGGAATATAGAAAGACCTTTGCAATACCAACCTTTCCACTTAGTGCAAGCCCCTCCAATAAGACGCTATATTCGTACCCACCAAATTCATTGGCTGAAATATAATAACTTTTATCAAAGTAGATTGAATCAATTTCTTCTAGCTCGACAAAATGTAAAATGTCAATGGTCTTACTTTGAGAAAATCGCTTTTTTAGCTCATCTAGCTCATGTTCTGATAATGTCACAAAATGACCTTCACTTGTTTCATACCCCTTAATTAGTTCATCTGATGCAACATCACGTTCACAATGTTCACAGCGCTTTACATGATGGATGGGTTTATAACAAACCGAGTGCAGCGTTCGTAATTTAATGTCCTTGTCTTCAACTGCCCCGTGAAGCTTAATTGGAAATTCAATCAGTCCAAAAGACAGCTGGCCTTTCCATGCTGTATGAAGCAAAAGATCACCTCGTTTTTTTCTATAGTGTGCAACGAGGAAGAGAAGATATGTACATCATTAATTAAGACTATTAAAACGTAAATAGCCTTAATTAATCTATGTTCTAAATAAACAATTTAAGAGAGCATTTGAATAGAGTTTATTCGCTGAAGAAGGGTTGGATAGGAACATAAGCAGTGGGAGAAGTCACGTTGGAGTTTTTGTAAATGGTAATTTCTAGTATGGAATTCTGAAGGGTTCCGACAATTTTTTTATTGGTTAACAAAAAAGGAAAATCAATTGTTTTTTCAATTTTTTCCTCACGTAAAGCTTTTTGAGACGTATGCCGTTTATCATCATATTGCTCATAGCTCACTTGCTTTGTTGCTACAAGAAGAAGAGTTTGTAATTCAACTGATACATGGATATGGTGAGGATGATAGCCAACAAGCTCTACTTCCACAATATAAGTATCTTCCGTTTCGAATAAATCTGCGCGAACAGAATCATAATCTAAATAGCTCATAAAAGGATTTTCCAAAATTAACTCTAGCAGTTCTTGAAAACTTTTTGAGCAATCGTTTTTAGAATGTTTGTTGTTCATACTTGTTTCCTCCGTTATGATACACGTTCTTCCATAACCATCATATGCAAGCTTTCAAAGATTGTGAAATGATGTATAGAAAGGAAAAGATACTGTGACTCGAAATGAACGCAGAAATGATGAAGTTACAACAGAAATTTTATCAGGAGTTATGCCGTTATCTCTTTCAGAAGAAAGAGATAACGAGCTGCCAGAGGAAATTCAAGCGATGCAAGCTAATAAACAAAAAAAGAGCCGCTAAGGGCTCTTTTTTTACATATCGTGACCGCTATTATGCTTTTGACGAGTATGTTGACGATTCTTTACTTTATGAGATCCACTAAGCGGTTCAGGTTGCCCAGTTTGATGTCCTTTAGGTGCGTTTTTATGCATGTCTTTACTATCGTTTTTGTTCATATGAAAGCTCCTCCTTTTCGTTGCTTCTTTCTTAATGTCGCTCATTATAGAAGCATCTATGCTCGGCATTTTTAACCTGTAAAAGAGGGGTATGAATAGCAGAGGGATATGAAACAATACAACAGAACAATGTAAAAAAGGAGAGATATTATGCCATATCATAAAAATAGTCAGCAGGCTTTTCAAGCAGCTCAACAAGGCCATAAACAAACGTTAGATGCGTATGCACAATCAAATATTGTAAAACACGATGCGGCGTATGGGCATGAGCTAAAGCTTCTTAAAGAAGAAATTAATGAAACATATGAACAAATTAACAATGGGCTGGAAACAGCTACTGAAACGCAGCGTCAGCAGCTTACACAGTTTCAGCAGGACTTGCAAGGAATTATGAACGAAGTGAATGAATAAATAGCCAAAAAGCCATGTGAAAACATGGCTTTTTATGCTAGAAATCATGAGGTTTAAGGTATGTGCTTATCTAACACTGATAATCATTATGAACGATAAAGCACGATGTTAAACTAGCTCATTGATTTTTTTTGCGTTTTTTATTATTTTGCTTTTGTTGTTCAGTTAGCGGCTCATTTGAAAATTCTTCATTGTAACCTGCTCCTTTTCCCTGAGCGCTAGCAGCGTTAGCTCCAGGAATGACGTGCTTTGATTTATGATTAGCCATTTTATTCACCTCCATTTTTAATATGCACAAAAGTCGATGAAATATGAATTATTAGAAAATGTTTGTGATTAATGATTATTTTATAAGAAAAACTTATGTAAATTAATAACATTCTTTTTATTTACTTATGTATAACATTATATTAAGATAGATGGTGAAGGGAATAGAGGATGGGGTAAGTAAAATCCTTTATACATAGCATTTAAGGGGGTAATGAAATGACTAAAAAAGACGTTTTTAACGCTCGTTCGTCATTCACAGTTAACGGTAGCACATATAATTATTACCGCTTACAAGCATTAGAAGAAGCCGGTTTAGGAGCAGTTTCAAAACTACCGTATTCAATTAAAGTATTATTAGAATCCGTTCTTCGTCAAGTAGACGGACGTGTAATCACAAAAGAGCACGTAGAAAATTTAGCAAAATGGGGAACTGATGAAATTCAAGAAGTAGATGTGCCGTTTAAGCCATCACGAGTTATTCTTCAAGACTTCACAGGTGTACCAGCAGTTGTTGACTTAGCATCTTTACGTAAAGCAATGGCTGATTTAGGTGGAGACCCAGATAAAATTAATCCAGAAATTCCAGTAGATCTCGTAGTTGACCACTCAGTTCAAGTAGATAAAGCGGGAACATTAGATTCTTTACGAGTAAATATGGATCTTGAGTTTCAACGCAACACAGAGCGCTATAAGTTCTTAAACTGGGCTCAAAAATCATTTGATAACTATCGTGCTGTACCTCCTGCAACAGGAATCGTACACCAAGTAAATTTAGAATATTTAGCAAACGTAGTCCATGCAGTAGAAGAAAACGGAGAGTACTTAGCGTTTCCAGATACATTGGTCGGAACTGACTCTCATACAACAATGATTAACGGTATTGGCGTTCTAGGTTGGGGCGTTGGTGGTATTGAAGCAGAAGCAGGAATGCTTGGTCAACCTTCGTATTTCCCAGTACCAGAAGTTATTGGAGTGAAGCTAACTGGTGAATTACCAAATGGTACAACAGCAACAGACCTTGCTTTAAAAGTAACGCAAGTACTTCGTCAAAAAGGTGTTGTTGGAAAATTTGTTGAATTCTTCGGACCAGGTGTAGCTCAACTTCCATTAGCAGATCGCGCAACAATTGCTAACATGGCACCGGAATATGGAGCAACCTGTGGATTCTTCCCAGTTGATAGCGAAGCGTTAGACTATATGCGTCTTACGGGTCGTGATGAAGCTGATATTCAGGTTGTCGAACAATATACAAAAGAAAACGGCTTATTCTATACTCCAGATGCAGTAGAGCCAACGTTTACAGATGTAGTAGAAATTAACTTAGCCGAAATTGAATCAAACCTTTCAGGTCCAAAGCGTCCTCAAGATTTAATTCCACTTTCAGACATGCAAAGTGAATTTAAAAAAGCGCTAATAGCTCCTGTAAGTAATCAAAGCTTTGGCTTAAGTACTTCTGATGTAGAAAAAGAAGTAACATTTAAGCTTGCTGACGGTACAGAAACAACAATGAAAACAGGTGCAATTGCTATTGCTGCAATTACAAGCTGTACAAATACATCAAATCCATACGTATTAGTAGCGGCTGGTTTAGTAGCTAAAAAAGCAGTTGAAAAAGGATTAGATGTTCCAGCTTACGTAAAAACATCATTAGCACCAGGTTCAAAAGTTGTAACGGGCTATTTACAAAGATCAGGCTTACTTCCTTACCTTGAAAAAATTGGTTACAACGTAGTTGGATACGGCTGTACAACATGTATCGGAAACTCTGGTCCATTAGAAGACGAAATCGAGCAAGCAATTGCAGATAACGATTTATTAGTTACGTCAGTGTTGTCAGGTAACCGTAACTTTGAAGGTCGTATTCACCAGCTTGTAAAAGGAAACTATTTAGCATCTCCACCGCTTGTTGTAGCGTATTCTCTTGCTGGTACAGTTGATATTGACCTGCAGAAAGATCCGATTGGTGTAGGAGCAGACGGTAAAGAAGTATTCTTTAGCGATATCTGGCCTTCTCAAGACGAGATTAAAGAAGTAGTAAAAGCAACTGTAACGCCAGAATTGTTCCGTAAAGAGTATGATCGCGTGTTTGATGATAATGAGCGTTGGAACGAAATTGAAACAAGTGAAGAAGCGCTTTACACGTGGGATAATGACTCAACATATATTCAAAACCCGCCGTTCTTTGAAGGGTTATCTGAAGAGCCAGGTGAGGTAGAAGCATTAAATGACCTGCGTGTTATAGCGAAGTTTGGAGATTCTGTAACGACAGACCATATTTCACCAGCAGGTTCAATTGCAAAATCATCACCAGCTGGCCTGTATCTACAAGATAAAGGCGTTGAGCCAAGAGACTTTAACTCATACGGATCTCGTCGTGGTAACCACGAGGTAATGATGCGCGGTACGTTCGCAAACATCCGTATTAAAAACCAAATTGCACCAGGTACTGAAGGTGGCTGGACAACGTACTGGCCTGAAAATAAAGTGATGAGCATTTACGATGCTTGTATGAAGTATAAAGAAGAAAACACAGGTCTTGTTGTATTAGCAGGTAAAGATTACGGAATGGGAAGCTCTCGTGACTGGGCTGCTAAAGGAACAAACTTACTTGGTATTAAAACGGTTATCGCTGAAAGCTTTGAGCGTATTCATCGTTCAAACCTTGTGTTAATGGGTGTTCTTCCACTTCAGTTTAAAGAAGGCGAAAGCGCTGAAACATTAGGCTTAACTGGAACTGAAACAATTAGTGTTCAAATTGATGAAACAGTAAAACCACGTGACTTTGTAAAAGTTACTGCAACGGATGAAGCTGGGAACAAAAAAGAGTTCGACGTATTAGTTCGTTTTGATAGCGAAGTTGAAATTGATTACTACCGTCATGGTGGTATCTTACAGATGGTACTACGCGATAAGCTTCAATCAAAAACGCACGCATAAGATAGCAGAAGCGCACCTTTTTAAGGTGCGTTTTTCTTTTCGTTTTTCATAAAACGCTTTCGGATATGGTATGATAATAAAAGATTCACATTTTAGGATGATTTTGCATGTTCTTGTACATATATAAAGAAAAAGGGTCTGTAATTTCATAGAAGCTGGCTGAAAGGAGTAAGCATAATGCTAAAAAAAGTTATAGCAACACTTTTACTGGTAGGCTTTGCAAGCTTTGCAGCGTGGCAAGCTTTAGCACCAAAAGATGATGAAGGAGAAAAGTTATCATCGTATGAAGACTTGAACATAAAAGAAGGACAAGCTGAAGTAGCAAATGGAGAGCCGTATGGTTTAGAACCTGGAGATCAAGCTCCTCCGTTTACGTTAAAGGATACACAAGGTAAATCAGTTCAGCTATCAGACTTTAAAGGAAAAAAGATTATCTTGAATTTTTGGGCTACGTGGTGCCCTCCTTGTAAAGAAGAAATGCCAGCTATGCAGCAGTTTCACGACACATCAGGAAAGGAAGTTCATATCCTAGCTGTAAATTTAACGTCGTCTGAAGGTAGTAAACAAAGTGTTTCAACCTTTTTAAAAGAAAACAAACTATCGTTTCAAGTGCTTCTAGATGAAAAAGATGAGGTAGCTACGAAAGCATATCGTGTGATGACAATCCCAACTTCATACTTTATTAATGAAAAAGGTAAAATTGTTAAGCGTATTAACGGACCAATGACGCTAGAACAAATGGAGACCTTTGCGTCTGAAAGCAGCTCATAATGGCTGCTTTTTTTTTGTGAATAAAATGAAACCTTTTCATAGGCATGTTCGTATAGAAAGTATGCTCAAAAATCGATCTTTACTTTAGAAAAAGCTACGTGTTTTAACAAAAAAATGATCAAATTTGGAGCATTTTGAATTTTTTAGGTTTAATGTGAAGGATTATGGCAAAAATAATAGTAATCTATTGTATAGTTATTTTTCAGACTTTTCAAAAATTAAAAAGGATAGGTGATAAAGATGAGAAGAGTAAATAAACGCACGTTTGAAGAGTTAGTAAGAGAGAATAAAAGCAAGTTGTTAGAAGACCAACAAGAGATCGAGCGAATTGAGCTTGCGATTGAAGAGCGTCTAGAAAAACGTATGCTTGAAAAGGCTGAATAGTTCCTTCTGAAACTGGTTACAGTAACAGCAAGGAGGGGTTAACATGGGAAATCCGAAGAAATTCGCCAAACGTTTTGTACCTGACCACATTGGCACTCAGCCGCGAGAAGCCGGTGGTAACAATGGCAAGAAAATGCAAGATAAATCAGGAAAACACCCTCAGGTTATTCAAACAAAGGGAGAATAGAAAGTCGCTGAACAGCGACTTTTTTTGTGTTTTAAAAGGGTGTTATTTTCCACTTATACAAAGAAAAAACCGCTGCATACTAGAGATGTACAAAAAAAGGATTTTAAAGGAGGATTTTACTATGACATGGAGTAAACCAAACCCAGATGATCGTAGCAACAATGTAGAACGCTTACAATCAATGGTTCAAAACACGATTGATAATATCGAAAAAGCTGAGGCTACAATGACGCGAGCGACTGGAGAAGAGCGTGCGAAAATTGAGCAAAAAAATCATAATCGAGAAGTAAGTATAGAGGCAATGCGCAATGAAATTCAAGACGAATCTAAAGCTCGTGAAGAAGGATATCCTAATTCGACTAACTAAGAAACATAAAGGCCAGAATTGGCCTTTATGTTTCTTTTATGTTTCTAATGAACAAGGAAAGGGAATAAACAGCTGATACTACTTATGAGGAGGAGAACTGGTGGGGCGCCTATTAACAAAAAAAGCAACATATCTCATGCTTGCACTTATATTATTACTGACAATTGTCGCATGCTATCATACATATAAGCCGCTACCTGAAGGCGTTTCATACGAAGGAAACGTACACTACGTAAAGGACGTATCGCTGTTATATGACTTAACTTATCAAAGCGGTGATGAAGTTAAAAGCGAGCAGCAAATTTTTCGGCGGATTTTTGAAGCGATTGACAATGCAGAAAACTTTATCGTTATGGATATGTTCTTATTTAACGGCTACTATGACCAAGGTGAAACCTATCCACCTATTAGCGATACGCTAGCGAGAAAGTTAATTGAAAAGAAAAAGGAGCAACCAAACGTAGACATCTATTTCATTACCGATGAGGTAAATACAACGTATGGTTCACATGAATCAGAGTGGCTAGAATCATTAAAACGAGCGGGGATTAAGGTTGTTGAGACAGATGTTACAAAGCTTAGAGACTCCAACCCTCTATACTCAAGCGTTTGGAGAAGTTTTTTACAGTGGTTTGGACAATCTGGAGAAGGATGGCTTGCCAATCCATTTGGTGAGAATGCACCGAAAATTACGGCGAGGTCCTATTTAAAGCTTTTTAATGTAAAAGCTAACCATCGGAAAGTTGTAGCTACTGATAAGACAGCCGTTATTTCATCAGCCAACCCTCACGATGCAAGTGGTCATCATTCCAATATGGCTTTTGAAGTGCAGGGAGATATCATTGGTGAGATTGTTAAAACAGAAAAAGCAGTTGTCGATTTTTCGAGCGATGTACAAATCCCGAAGCTGAGCTATGAAAAAGCTCCGAGCGGTGACATTGGTGTACAGCTATTAACGGAAGGAAAAGTGTATAAAGAAATCCTCAATACACTGGATCAAGTAGAATCAGGGGATGAAGTATGGCTAGGTATGTTTTATCTTGCTGATCGCAAAGTTGTAGAAAAGCTAGTACAATCGTCAAATAAAGGAGCTAAAGTCCGACTTGTTTTAGACCCGAACGTCAATGCTTTTGGACAAGAAAAAATTGGCCTTCCGAATCGCCCTGTAGCTGCTGAGCTATTAGATGATTCAAGCAATAAAATACAAGTACGATGGTATAACACAGACAAAGAACAGTATCATCCAAAAACTCTATTTGTTCGCGGAAAGGACCAGAGTACGATCATTGGGGGATCAGCCAATTTTACAAAGCGTAATTTAGATGACTTGAATTTAGAAACCAATATTAAAATTACCGCAGGATCTGACGAAGATATCTCGGAAGAAATGAATAAATATTTTACACGCTTATGGGGAAACGAAGATGCAACCTATACTCTTCCGTATGAAAAATATGAAAATAAAATGACCATTTTTCAAACATTGCTGTATCGTATCCAGAAGATGCTTAGTTTCACAACGTATTAAAACGCGAGCCGATAAGTAGTGAAACTACACCAATTTGTGGTAATATAGTACCCGTATGATTGCGATGTAGGAGGAAATAAAATCATGATTTCAATAAAAGAAATTGATGTACGCTATAGTGAAACGGACCAAATGGGCGTAGTGTATCATGCAAACTACTTAGTGTGGATGGAATTAGGGCGTACGCAGTTTATTCGAGATTTGGGCTTTAATTATGCTGAAATGGAGAAAGATGGTATCTTATCACCAGTCATTGACATTAACGTTTCCTATAAAAAGCCACTTCATTACGGAGAAACAGCTAAAATTCAAACGTGGCTTGATTATTATGATGGCTTGCGCGTTGTGTATGGATATGAAATTATAACGCCAGATGGAAGTATTGCTCTAACTGGAACTTCTTCGCATGTTTGCGTGAAAAAAGAAAACTTCAAGCCGATTTCCATTCGAAAGCAGTTACCGGAATGGCATGCAGCTTATGAAAACGCTAAAAAAAGCAAAGAGTAAAAAAAGCATCGATGTATAGTCGATGCTTTTTTTATTATGCTTCGTAAATAAATTCAGGTTCACTTGCCTCTTCATTAAAGACAACTTTTAAATCATGACCATCGAAATACCAAAGATCTTCTTCTTCTACAAAGAATGTTAAACCATTAACTTCAGCTTTGACACCGATATTGGACGGCTGGTCTTTATTAATACCAAGCGAGAATCCTTTTTGAACATTACTACAACCACCGTAGCGAACGAAAAAGCGCAAATGTTCATTGCCTTCTAACATCATTTCATCTTTGTACCATTGGGCAGCTTGTTCTGTTACGTTTAATTTCATTGTGTGTGCTCCTTCCATCACTAGGTTTCCTTTCTTATTATAGTAGAAAAAAGCTAAAATTACCATTAATACAATTGGATGAACGTGGAAGGGTAAAAAAGATAGTCAAAGGAGTTATAAAGTAAACAATGTTCTAAATAACCACTTTGACTACCTTCTTCATTTAAATTCATAGGGCTTCTCAATTGTTTCCCAGCAATGAATGCAATAACGACTGCTTTGCGTTTGTTTATGAATCTTTTTTTCACGCTTACACATTGGACAGCGGCTCGGCTTCATCTCAATCACCTCCTACTGTCAGTATAGCTAAAAAATATAAATGTATTCGCTTACAACGATGAAAATAAAAGAAATGAAGGCTTTTTACCTTCATTTCTTTTTTGAGAAAAACGTAACTTTTGGTTCCGTCCCTTGACGAATTCGACCAAGATTCGCGCGGTGGCGATAAATGACAAAAAAAGCCAAGAATCCAACAATGATGATTAAAATTAGTTCGCCTGTAAATAGTGTATAAATAAATGCAATGATACCTGCAATCATTGAGGATAGCGATACATACTTGGTGATGTATAAGCAAATGAAGAAGCAAGCAAGCAATGTTAAAAATAAAAGAGGCTCATAAAATAATAAAACACCTGCAGATGTGGCAACGGCTTTGCCACCTTTAAACTTCGCAAATAGCGGATATGTATGTCCAATAACGGCGAATAAACCGACGAAAAGAGGATGAAGTCCTGAATGAAACAAAACAGCTAATGAAGTAGCAAACGTTCCTTTTAAAATGTCTCCCAGCGTTACAAGGATACCTGCTTTTACTCCTAGCGTTCGAAAGCTGTTGGTCCCTCCTAGGTTTCCGCTCCCATGTTCACGTATATCGATGCCATATCCCCATTTTCCAACAACTAGTCCAAAGGGAATAGAGCCGATGATATAGGCCAGAATAGGTAATAGATAATCCATTTGACAAAAGCTCCTTTATCTATATATCGTATCTATTTTACCATGAGATAGCAAAAACACCATACATAGTTTTTCAGCAGAGTCTTTTTTTCTGTAAGTTTGAAGGAAATGTTTACAAAATACTAAAAAACGGGTAACATATGCAGGAAATTTATTTTATACATCGAACGTTTAAGCATAAAAGGAGATGAAAAGTGTGACAGTTCAAATTCCATCACGTGAAGAATTAGGAAAGATTCTAAAAGATAGTAAGCGAATTGCAGTAGTAGGGCTATCAGATAATCCAGAACGAACGTCGTATATGGTTTCAGAAGCTATGCAAAAAGCTGGTTATGAAATTATACCAGTTAACCCATTAGTCGATGAAGTATTAGGTGTGAAAGCCGTAAAATCATTAACAGATGTTGAGGGGCATGTTGATATTGTAAACGTGTTCAGAAGATCTGAGCATTTATTAGATGTTGCGAAAGAGTTCTTAGAAATTGATGCGGATATTTATTGGGCTCAGCTAGGACTAATAAATGAAGAGGCATATGAACTTTTAGCAAGTAAAGGCTATACGGTTGTTATGGATCGTTGTATTAAAGTGGAACATGCGTTAACGAAATAAATCTTTGATAGGATATGAAAAACCCATGCGTGAATGGAAGCATGGGTTTTTCATATCTTCGATCAAATGACTGTTAGACAACGCTTCAAAGGTCATCTATAATCAAGGGATAGAGCTATATAAGCTTTTATAATACGGAAATATGTGCTAAAATCGTTTAAGTGTGCTAAAATAGAAACGTATGTTCTTACTGAGCGGATGAAACACGAACAAGTAAAGATAAACATATAAAAGGCAGCGCACTGCTGTCTTCTACATAATGAGGAAAGTGTGTTTGTATGGAAGGGGTATGTATGAATGGCTCAAAAGCAAAAGTTTAATTATAACGAAGATGCAATTCAAGTATTAGAAGGATTAGATGCTGTTCGTAAACGACCAGGAATGTATATAGGAAGCACAGATACAAGAGGGCTTCACCATTTAGTTTATGAAATTGTCGATAACTCGGTTGATGAGGCGCTAGCAGGATATGGTGAAGAAATCATTGTAACCATTCACCAAGATAATTCCATTTCAGTGCAGGATAAAGGGCGCGGAATGCCGACCGGTATGCATAAATTAGGAAAACCTACACCTGAAGTTATCTTAACAGTACTTCATGCTGGAGGTAAGTTTGGGCAAGGTGGCTATAAAACAAGCGGTGGTTTACATGGTGTAGGTGCATCGGTTGTAAATGCGTTATCTGAATGGTTAACGGTTACAATTTACCGCGATGGTACCATCTATGAACAACGCTTTGAAAACGGCGGGAAACCCGTTACAACGTTAGAGAAAAAGGGAACAACGAGAAAAACAGGAACGACCATTCATTTTAAGCCGGATCCATCCATTTTCTCAGCAACTGTTTATAACTTTGATACATTAAGCGAACGCTTACGTGAATCGGCGTTCTTGTTAAAAGGTTTTAAAATTGAACTAATTGATAAGAGACATAATCAGCACGAAGTGTTTCACTATGAAACGGGAATTGAAGCTTTTGTTACATATTTAAATGAAGAAAAAGATACGCTGCATCCAGTTGTTTCTTTTGAAGGTTTTCAGAATAATATTGAAGTAGAATTTGCGTTTCAATTTAACGATGGTTATTCAGAGACGATTTTATCCTTTGTTAATAACGTTCGTACAAAAGACGGTGGAACGCACGAATCCGGAGCAAAAACGGCGATGACACGTGCGTTTAACGAATATGCAAGAAAAGTAAATCTTCTAAAAGAAAAAGATAAAAACCTTGAAGGGACGGACATACGTGAAGGATTAGGTGCGATTGTTTCTGTTCGTATCCCAGAAGAACTTCTTCAATTTGAAGGTCAAACAAAAGGGAAGCTCGGGACAAGTGAGGCACGTTCATCTGTAGATGCTGTTGTTTCCGAAAAGTTAGCGTATTTTTTAGAGGAAAATCCAGACGTAAGCTCGCTGCTTGTAAAAAAAGCCATTAAAGCTGCTCAAGCAAGAGAAGCTGCGAGAAAAGCAAGAGAAGACGCACGTAACGGTAAAAAAAGAAAGCGTCAAGAAACGGTTCTAAGCGGTAAGTTAACACCTGCACAATCACGTAATCCACAAAAAAATGAGCTATATTTAGTTGAGGGAGACTCTGCTGGTGGTTCTGCTAAACAAGGTCGTGACCGTCGTTTTCAGGCTGTACTGCCTTTGAGAGGTAAAGTTATTAATACTGAAAAAGCGAAGCTTCAAGACATTTTTAAAAACGAAGAGATTAGTACGATTATTCACGCAATTGGCGGCGGTGTTGGAGCTGAATTTGAAGTGGATGATATTAACTATGACAAAATTGTCATTATGACCGATGCCGATACAGATGGAGCTCACATCCAAGTACTACTTTTAACATTCTTCTATCGCTATATGAAACCATTAGTTGAAGCAGGAAAAGTATTTATTGCCCTTCCGCCTCTGTATAAAGTAAGCAAAGGAACTGGAAAGAAAGAAGTTCTAGAATATGCTTGGAGTGATGAAGAATTAGAAGGGGCGATAAAAAAAGTTGGCAAAGGCTATATGATTCAGCGTTATAAAGGTTTAGGAGAAATGAATGCAGATCAGCTATGGGAAACCACTATGAATCCTGATACAAGAACGCTTATTCGTGTGCGCATTGATGACGCAGCCCGAGCAGATCGTCGTGTTACTACGCTAATGGGGGATAAGGTAGAACCAAGACGAAAATGGATTGAAAGTAACGTAGCGTTTGGACTAGAAGAAGATCCAAATATTTTAGATAACGAAAATGTAGTAACGGTCTCAGAGGAGGATGTACAATGACACAAACAGAACGATTTTTAGATTTACCTCTTGAGGATGTAATTGGCGACCGCTTTGGACGATATAGTAAATATATTATTCAAGAGCGCGCGCTACCCGATGCAAGAGACGGATTAAAGCCGGTACAGCGCCGCATCTTGTATGCAATGCATGTGGAAGGAAACACGGCTGAAAAAGGGTTTCGTAAATCAGCAAAGACAGTTGGTAACGTAATCGGTAACTATCACCCGCATGGAGATTCCTCGGTTTATGATGCGATGGTGCGTATGAGTCAAGATTGGAAAGTACGAAACGTACTTGTTGAAATGCACGGGAACAACGGTAGTATTGACGGTGATCCACCGGCAGCAATGCGTTATACGGAAGCACGTTTATCAGCAATAGCATCTGAGTTATTACGTGATATTGACAAACAAACGGTAGAGTTTGTTCCTAACTTTGACGACACTAGCGAAGAGCCGACGGTGCTCCCAGCCATGTTCCCGAGTCTACTTGTAAATGGCTCAACTGGAATTTCTGCCGGGTATGCTACTGAAATTCCACCTCACCATCTTGGAGAAGTCATTGACGCAACGATTATGCGAATTGATAACCCATCAAGCTCAGTTGAGGAGCTAATGACCGTCATTAATGGTCCAGATTTTCCAACTGGGGGTATTATACAAGGCATTGATGGAATCAAAAAAGCTTACGAAACAGGTAAAGGGAAAATAATCATTCGCGGAAAAGCAGAAATTGAAGATGTGCGCGGCGGAAAGCAACAAATTGTGATTACAGAAATTCCGTTTGAGGTGAATAAAGCAAACCTTGTTAAAAAAATGGATGAGCTTCGCATTGATCGCAAAGTAGAAGGCATTGCAGAAGTTCGTGATGAAACCGATCGCACAGGTCTGCGAATTGTCATTGAATTAAAAAAAGATGCTAATGCACAAGGTGTCTTACACTATTTATATAAAAATACTGATTTACAAGTGCCTTACAGCTTTAATATGGTAGCTATTTCAAAGAAACGACCGAAGTTAATGAATCTACCAAGCATTTTGGATGCTTATATTGAGCACCAGCGTGAAGTCGTAACCAATCGGTCGAAATATGAATTAACAAAAGCGAAGGAACGCGAACACATTGTTGCAGGTTTAATTAAAGCTTTATCCATCTTAGATGAAGTAATTGCCACCATTCGAGCGTCAAAAGACAAGCGAAATGCGAAGGATAACTTAATCACGCAATTTGACTTTACAGAAAAGCAGGCAGAAGCAATCGTTTCCTTACAGCTATATCGCTTAACAAATACTGATATTACAGCGTTAGAACAGGAGTCAAAAGAGCTTACAGAAAAGATTACAGAGCTAGAGGCCATTCTAGCAAGTGAAAAAAAGCTTTTTAACGTTATTAAAAAAGATCTTCGCCGCGTGAAAAAGCAGTATGGTGACGAGCGCCGCGCAAAGATTGAAGCGGAGATTGAAGAAATTAAAATTAACCTAGAAGTTATGGTTCCTTCTGAAGATGTCATTGTGACGGTCACAAAGGATGGCTATGTCAAACGCACAAGCTTACGCTCATATTCAGCTTCGAATGGGCAGGATTTTGGTATGAAGGACACGGATCGGATTCTTTCAAAGTTAGAAATTAATACAACAGAAACGCTCTTAATTTTCACAAGAAAAGGAAACTATTTATATCTCCCTGTACATGAACTTCCTGATATTAGATGGAAGGATATGGGGCAGCATATCATGAACATTGTTCCAATTGATAAAGACGACCATATTGTGAAAGCCATTCCAATTAAAGAGTTTAAAGAAGATTACTATTTATTATTCTTTACGAAAAACGGCATGATTAAAAAATCTGAGTTGCTACAGTATAAGGCGCAACGTTATTCTAAAGCTCTAGTCGCTGTGAATGTAAAAGGTAATGACGAAGTAGTTGATGTGTACGTAACAAATGGCAAGCAGCAGGTCTTTATTGCCACTCGCCAAGGATACGGCTTATGGTTTGCTGAAGAGGAAGTCAATGTTGTTGGAACGCGCGCTGCAGGTGTAAAAGGAATCAATTTGAAAGAAAATGATTATGTCGTTAGCGGAGCTGTTTTTAGTGAAGAAAAAGTGAAGGAAACAGATTTATTTATTACAACGCACCGAGGTGCTATTAAGAAAACAAAAATGACAGAATTTGAGCAGTCATCTCGAGCGAAACGTGGATTAGTAATGGTTCGTGAATTAAAAGCAAATCCTCATCAAATTACAAAAGTGAAGATTGTCACGAAGGAAGATGAGGTTGTGATACAGTCTGAGAAAAATCAAACAGAGCGCATTGATCCAGCGTCAATGCGACCAAGCGATCGCTATAGCAACGGTTCATTTGCAATCGATCAAGCGGAATCCGGGGACGTTATTGATATGTGGATTGAAAAAAAAACAAAATAATAAACTAAAAAGAGCGCTGTTTTGCAGCGTTCTTTTTAGTTTATATAGATTCTATATAAACTATGTTCTAAATAATCAATATAAATAAAAAATAGCAGCTAAGAAAATATCAACATGAACAGAGAATATCAACATGAACAGAGAATATCAACATGAACAGAGAATATCAACATAAAAATAAAGTAGGCATAATGAAAGGAAGTGTATTTTTATGGGATATTACCTTACCGTTGATCAAAAGGGTACGAAAATATATGTTGAAGACATTGGGAGTGGAATGCCTATACTGTTTCTTCACGGCTGGCCAGTTAATCATACAATGTTTGAATATCAGTTTAATGAGCTTCCGAAACATGGGATTCGCTGCATTGCAATAGATTTACGCGGGTTTGGAAAATCAAGTCGACCGTTCAAAGGCTATACATATAACTCATTAGCCGACGATGTTCGAGCAGTTATTCACGCCTTACAACTTTCAGCTCTAACGTTAGTTGGTTTTTCAATGGGAGGAGCAATTGCCCTGCGGTATATGAGTAGACATTTAGGATTTGGTGTGAACAAACTGATTCTAGCTGGTGCAGCTGTCCCTAGCTTTATTAAAAGAGACGATTTTCCTTATGGACTTTCTAAGGGAGAAGTAGATAGCATCATTCAAGCGACGTATCAAGATCGACCAGCTATGCTCGCCGATTTTGGCCAGAAATTTTTTAATTCAAAAATTAGCTCTTCTTTTAGAGATTGGTTTCAATTACTAGGTCTAGAAGCTTCAGGTCACGGAACGATTAAAACAGCAAAGTCACTGCGTGATGAAGATCTCCGTGAAGACTTGAGTCAAATTTTTGTAAAAGCGTATATTTTACACGGAAAGAAAGATCAAATTTGTCCGTTTCCTTTAGCTGAAGCCATGCATAAAGGAATTGAGGGTTCAACGTTAATTCCTTTTGAAAAGAGCGGTCACGGCCTTTTTTACGATGAACAAAAAAAGTTTACTGAAACCTTAAAAGACATTGTTTATTCTGCTGCGAAAAGAGATTGACTGCAACGAGGATATAAAATTATGGTGATAAACGGTCTTCTATAGGCAAATCGGTGGAATTCCTACCAAAAGCCTTTCTTTCTAAAAGTTTACTTATTTCCTATTCCGGTCGTTTGTGAATTTGGAAAATACAAGGAAAACGAATATAAAGCGTCCCTGTTTCTAATAAAAATATCTGGTGGAAATCTGTAAGGAGGGTTTTAATGAGAAATAAAAAGCTATTCAATAGCAAGGAAATTATGGATTCGCCTATTGTTCCTGAATGGGGAAAAGCGGTTTTTAGTGATTTTAGTCAAGACATGCTTTCTGAAGAGAACCCTTTCCCCTGCATTTTAGGAGTAGAGGGATTAAAAAAAGATTTGCTGCGATTTGCGTTTGTGTCTTCACCATATAATTATAAAGATATCAGGCTCTGTGCAGATGCACTTAAAGAATATATGGCATGCTTTCGCACATTAGGTCGCTATACATCATTTGTTGTGTTCTTTGAGCCTGAATATAAAAAACGTACGATGATTCAGTATGAAACGATGTTTTGGGATACCCTCACATTTTTACATCGAATTGATGGAA
This sequence comes from Bacillus sp. VT 712, assembly GCF_001614195.1. Classification (NCBI taxonomy): domain Bacteria; kingdom Bacillati; phylum Bacillota; class Bacilli; order Caryophanales; family Bacillaceae; genus Bacillus; species Bacillus sp. VT 712. Next base: position 82,583 of record NZ_LWBK01000004.1, read on the forward strand.
AGCCTTGGCCCGAAGAAATCCCCAAAAACCCTAACGATCCTCTATGGGAGTTTTGTTTTGAAGGTGAGCCAATATTTGTTGTCTGTAATACGCCTGTACATGAATTACGAAAAAGCCGAAAGAGCAGCAGTTTCATAATTACATTTCAGCCTAGATGGGTGTTTGAGGGAATGACTCCTCATACAAAAATGGGACAGCAAGTTCAAAAAACGGTTCGGAATCGACTTGAAGATTACGACAAAGTTGAAGCGCATCCTCATCTAGGATGGTATGGAGATCAAGAAAATCATGAATGGAAGCAGTATTTCTTACGAGATGTTAACAACTCGTTCCCAACAGAATGTCCATTCAAGCTAAAAAGGAGTGAAAGAGATGGAGTTAAAAAAAGCCTTTATTAAAAAAGGAATTGGCGGTGGTCTTGAAGAAGTTATACATGAACTACTTCCAAAACATACCGGTTATGTAGAGGTTCAACATGATGTTGCAGGGCAGGAACACCCAAGTCATACTCACCCTACCGACGAGATTCTTCATATTATTAAAGGATCTATTTATTTTACAGTTGAGGGAGAAACAACTCAGTGCGAAGCGGGAGATCGTATTTATTTACCAAAACACACAAAGCATGCGTCAAAAGCTGATGTGAATGGTTGTACGTATGTAATCTCCATTTTAAAATTTTGATGAAAGAAGTTGATGACTGGAATGATTCAATCAAACCCTGTTTTAATCATAATAGATGTACAAAAAGGTTTTGAACAAGATGCTTGGGGAACTCGTAATAATATTCATGCAGAAGATAATATGCTCACTCTTTTACAAGCTTGGAGGAGACAGCAGTTTCCGGTTATTCATGTCCAGCATGCTTCAAAAAGCGAAACATCTCCTCTTTTTCCAGGGACGGAAGGATTCCGTTTCAAAGAAGGTTTCGGTCCTGTTGGTGATGAATACTTAATTCGAAAGCATAAAAATAGCTGTTTTATAGGAACAGAACTGGATAACTATCTGAAGGAAAACGGATACGATACGCTTATACTAGTAGGTTTAACAACGAACCATTGCGTCTCTACAACGGCACGCATGGCAGGAAACTTAGGTTATCGCACTTACGTCATCCACGATGCAACTGCGTGTTTCAATCTGTTATCATATGACGGTGAAACAACTTTTGCAGCAGAAGATGTTCATCGCTTAAGCTTATCATCTCTTCACAATGAATTTGCAACGGTTACTTCAACATCCGAAGCCCTACGCGTACTGCAATCCTATCAATATATAAAATGAGGCCTGATGCTTTTGCATCAGGTTTTTTGTGTAGATTATTCTGACAAAAACAAGTACAATAGAAACATCATTTTGAAAAAGGAGCACGATACATCATGACAGTAATTAGAAAAGCTTTAGCAGAAGACTTACCTACAATGGTGGCTATTTATAATCAGTCAGTACGCCAAAGCGCAGCAACATTTGACTTAACTCCTGTAACAATTGGGCAACGTAAAAGCTGGTTTGAATCTCACGACCAAAGTCAACTGTTTCCACTGCTTGTTGCTGAACGAAATGGTGAAGTAGCTGGATACGCATCTTTGTCTTCCTACCGTGATAAAGAAGCATATATTCGAACAGTTGAACTCTCCGTTTATGTAGATGAAGCTCACCAAGGATTTGGAATTGGTAAAAGGTTAATGGAAGCTATTCTAGTACAAGCAAAAGAGTTAAATCATCACGTTGTTATTTCTGGTATTACAAAAGGAAACGATAAAAGTATTAAAATGCATGAACAGTTTGGATTTACCTTTTGTGGGGAATTTAAAGAAGTAGGATGGAAGTTCAATCAATGGCAAGATGTTCTGTTTTATCAACTGATTCTTTAAGTGAAATTAAATAGTATCTTGTTTGAGAATTATGTTATAATAGAAAGCGTTCTAATAATACATATCAACGTACCACAGGGGGAGCCTGAATGGCTGAGAGTGAACCAATTGTTCTGACCCTTTGAACCTGTTAGTTAATGCTAGCGTAGGGAGTGTGGAGCGTGCAGCTTGTGCTGCCTCCTGTGTTTGTCGTTGAATACTAATGATTTTACAACAGGAGTGAAAAGACGATGAACAAAGGAATGTCTTTACAAGCGAAAATTGAAGTGGCAATCTTTGCAGCTCTAGCAATGATAATTGATATATTGCCATCAATTACAATTGCACCTGCCGTGTCCATATCATTTTCCATGGTACCAATCTTCATTATTTGCTTTCGATGGGGATTTAAATCAGGCGTGGTAGCTGGATTTTTGTGGGGATTGCTACAAGTTGTCACGGGTACTGCTTATGTATTAACACCTCTACAAGCATTTATCGAATATTTTATTGCATTTGCATTCATTGGTCTAGCAGGGCTATTGTCTGGTGCTATTAAGCAGAACTTAGCTACTAACAATCGAACAAAAGCATTTACATTTATTATTTTAGCAATTGTTATCGGCAGCGTTGCTCGCTATTTTTGGCACTTTGTTGCAGGGATTATTTTTTGGGGCTCTTATGCGCCAAAAGGAGTATCTGCATTATGGTATTCATTTACGATGAACGGACTAGCAATGGTGGGATCCATGATTGCTTGCCTAATCATTTTAGCCGTATTAATTCCGTCTGCTGCAAGAGTGGTATTAAATCGCGCATCATAAATAAAAGGAATGAAACCTATAGGAGTAACATCCTATAGGTTTTTTGCGTTTTTAAACCAATTTACATGTTTTCAGTGTTTTTGTTCTTTTTATGAAAGGGTTGAGGGTTTTTTTGTAGAATGGTATACTAGGTCTGTTTGTTGGAAGAATATACATACCATTTTTTGTAGGAAGGAATCATGTTAATGAACAAACGTAATCTCCTTTACATGACGATTGCAACATCCCTTTTACTCGCAGGATGTCAGCAAAAAGCTCAAAAAGCAACTGAAGTCGATACGGACTTGATGATTGCAGGAGAGATAGAAAGTCATGATCAAGAAGCAAAGAAAGATGTTGTTGAAAACCAGTACAGATATGATATTTCAGATACAATAGATGAAAAAATAATCTCGCAGTTTATGAATAGCTACTTCAAGGCTTTACATGATGGAATCCTTCATAAATCAGCTAAGTCAATTCAGACATATATAATAGAAGATAGTGAGTTTTATAAACAGCAAGTAATGAAAATTGATAATTTTTCGGAGCAAGGAATTCGTCAAGAACTAAAGACGTTTCAAGTTGTGAACTGGTATGAAGCTGAGAAAAATCAAATAAATTTACAAACGTTTGAAGAGGTCACCATCCATCAACCTAATAAAAAGGATTATACAAAGAGTATTAATCAATTGTATACGCTAATAAGCGATCAAGGTACATTGCGAATTAAAAGCGTAGAGCCGTATACAATGGATAAAGCAGAAGAAACGAAGTCAAATGCACCAGCTATTACAAGAGCAGCTAGCTTAAATGAATATAACGGTAAATGGTCCACTGCCAATTCTGACTTAAAAGGTGCTCCAATCGTAGAGTTTTATGCTTCTTCTAGCTCAGAGGCTACGGTGAAGATTCATGCCTATAAGCCACCAAATTCAGTAGAAGTAGCTACAGTAGAAGCAGAAAACATAATTTTTAAACATAATCAAGCTGTTATTCATTACGATACGGACAATAATGGAAATAAAGGAACAATTGTCGTGACCCTAAAAGCAAATTCTCTTTTTGTTATTCATCATTTAGAAAAGGCTTCTGAGTCTAAATGGACGATTCCTGCAGGCGCATTTGAGCTGTCCACGTTTGAAAGTTAAACAAGATAAAAGAAAAAAGGGGGATTCAAATGGGAAATCTATATATGGTGGCCATAATTTGTTCCCTGTGGCTTGTGCTGTCAGCATGTAGTGAGACAAAGTCTGCTCCGGCTCCGACACCAAAAGAGCCTGAATCAGAAGCTACCGTTCTGGTTGATGTCGATGAGTCTGCTAATGAGACACAAAAGAGTTCTTCTCTTCCCGTTGTGACAAATGAAGAAGCCAAACAGCTTGCTACAGATTCGTTGAAGAATGTTATCCAAACATTTGATATCTTAGGTAAACAAGAGGGATGGGACAGTGAAGAGAAACCAGCAGATTTTCAATTGCTAAGCCCTAGGCTCAAAGAATTTGCTACGAGTTCATTAGTTGCTACGAAACTAAAAACAATCGCCACTTCTTATTACTGTCAATGTGATGAGCAGTCTATTCCAAATCTAGCGACAACCGTACGTTTTAAAGTGATTAACAACCGCCCCGGTCAATTTTCAATCTCAGCTATTCAGCCACTGGACGAAAAAGGGAACGGAGGTACAACTATTTACTTGAATATGAAATACGGAAAAGATGGTTGGAAGTTAAATGAATGGGACGAAATGACGTATCGTCAAAAACCGTTAGATATTTCGTCAGATGAGTATTTAGAATATCTGAAAAAAATAACGCCTAACGAAGCAGTTTCGTTTAACAAAGAAACGACTATTGAAGATGAACATGGTAATCAAGAAAAAATCTTACTATTTAAAGATGATTCTGGAGAATTTGGTGTTTTGGCAAAGAGTTCAGAGCGGATTAACGAAGTTCAAGAGGATGTGCCAGTAACTTTGCCTTTGGAAGATAATGATGTAGATTTGAACAAGGTTACAGAAGTAGACGCTTCGGTTGTTCGTTCGTTTACGGAAACGTATTTACGTGATTTAACAGAAGCAATTAATCTTAATGAGTTTGATCGCATTCAACATTATTTTGAAAAAGATAGCACGTTGTTTAGCGAACAACAGCAGCTTGTCAAAACACTCTATGATCGAACAATACGAGAAGATCTTGCAACGGTTGAAGTTTTAGAATGGACGTCTAAAGAAGCAAATAGCTACGAAGTAAAAACGAAAGAAGTTATGAACATTACCATTAATGAACATACAGAAGAAAAAGAGTATTACCGAGTGTACACAATCGTACATGAAAATGAAAAGCTCGTCATTACTCAGTTAGAATCTTATTGAAAGCTCAGAGTCTACCTGAGCTTTTTTATAAGAAAATACTTTACTATACTAACGCAAGATAACTCTTTCTTATCTTGCGTTAGTATGATAAAGTAAAGAAAAAACGGAAAAATCGCTAATAAATTACATATTTTTACACAATTATTGAGTCGTTAAAAAAAACGACCTCTTTAAATAGGTTTATTTTTCGTTTTAAATTGATTTTAATACCAATACATTCAAGATGTAAAAAACGCCTTAGGGTAGATTTTGAAGCTTATAAAAGATATTAGTTAAAAGAAGGTGGAAATGATGAAAAGTGACAACGTATTGATACAAAGTCAATCCTCTCTGTCATTTCGGCAATTAAAAGAACAGTGGGGAAATCTACTAGATGAAAACCAAAATCTATCGTTGGGTCATACAGACGATGGAACGTTTGTTGAGCTTTTTATGAAAATTAAAATGATAAAACCTGAGCTATCTCCGCATACCATTCGAGCGTACAATCAAGATTTAAAAACAGTTTTGACTTTTTTTAAAGAGTTAGACGTTTCCTTAAAAGAGATTGGGTTTATGGAAGTGAAGGCATTTAATCATTGGATGAATCAAACCTATGCCAAAAGAAGCGCAGCAAGAAAACTAGAGTTTTTCAGAAGGATGCTCACGTTTGGTCATGAAACCCATTTTTATAGTGCGCTCTATACAACATGGATCGAAAAGCCTACTGTTTCAAAAGGACATTATAGCGAAAAGAAACAGGTTAATCGAACGGAATACAGAGAGTTAAGCACAAGAGAAGCTGAGCTCATTGTAAAAGCGCTTGAAGATACGGTAAAACATTCCATGCTAAAAGAAGAGTACCAAGCACGAAATCGCTTAATCGGTATGCTTTTATATTTAAGCGGAATGAGGTCTAGTGAAGTATTAAGCTTGAATTGGGGAAGCTTTCGTGAAGATCGTCGTGGCAATATGTTAGTAGATGTGTTCGGAAAAGGAAAAAAAGAGCGAACAATTCCAGTATTTAAAGACGTTCAAAATGCTCTATTTCACTACCGAGAAAGTTTAGGAGAATCGACGATGCTGAATCCGTCGGATGAAACGCCGCTTTTCTTTCAACTTAAACCATTTGTCAAAACAGGAGTCAAAAAAAGATTATCGTATACAACACTTTATCGGCTCATCAAAACAGCGGTTTATGCGATTCAAGGTAATTCGTCTATTTCACCACACTGGTTTCGTCATACGTTCATTACGAACAGCTTAGCGAATGACGTACCATTATCGGTGGTGAAACAAGTAGTTGGACACGCCTCCATTGCAACGACTAATATTTACCTAGAAAAATTACAAGAAGATACGGTTTATGATGCATTTCGAAATTCCGGTTATCGTTAGGTTCCTATAACTATATTATGTAAACTTATAAAATGAAACTCTCTCATTTCGCTTCTTTTTTTCGAATAAACCCTTCATTCATCAAATATAATGGTCTAAAAAAGGGAGGCGAAGTGCAATGGGTGTTAAGCATCCGCTTCAACATCATTTCGGAGAAGTGACCGAAATTTTTCATTACATTCATGATTTATGCGAAAGCGCAGGGTTGTACATTGATTGGCACGGCACGACACAAACTGTACAGCTATACCGGAATAAAGAATCAAGAGAAGCGGGAGATCGGTACATAGGAGCCATTCAATACGAAGGTAGTAATGAGTTGCAAAAACGAACGCCTTCAACGGTGAGTTTACGCTTTCGAAGAAGTAACTTAACATCACCATTTAAATATTTACTTGAAAACATTACAGCGTTTCGAAAGGATACTAACAAAGAACCCTTCGTTAACGCAGAGGCCGAGTCAATTGCGTTTAAGTTTACGGCACTAGATGAAGAAGCAATGGAAACGCTGAGACAAATTGAAGATGTGCTAAAAATGGCAAGATGTATTTAAAGCAGGCGCTTTAAGTGAAATGCCTGCTTTATGTATGTCCAATCTCTTCTTGAAGAGATTCTGCTTTTTTTTCTAATTGTTGAAGTACGTTAAAATAAGCAGCTAAATCGGCTTCATCAATTTCCGCTGTTAGCATTTTAAAAAGGTCTTCAATCGGACCTGTTATTTCCTCTTGCAAAGCCATTCCTTTTTCTGTTTGTTGAATATAGTAAGAGCGGCGATCTTCAGGATTTCTAATACGCTGTAAGTGACCGCTTTTTTCTAACAAATCTAAAATTTTTGTGAGTGTAGCTTGATCTTTATCTGCTTTTATCGCTAGCTGCTTTTGAGTAATTCGATCAGATTCTGATACCTTTTTTAATACCGTCCATTGTTCAGGCGTTATGTCGTAGGGTCTTAGAAAACTAGCTACCAGCCTACTCAGGCGCTTTCCAACCTTCGCAGTCGTAAAACCGTACATTTCTTCCATTGATTTCATTTATTTACCTCCAAGTACATACTCAGTCTTTTCATCATATCACATTCTACTCTCTCAGTTACATTCTAACTAAGGTTTTTTAAAATGATAACGCTATCATTTAGGTAGAGTTCGAATTTAGCTAGACTTCTTTAATTGAACAAGGTAATCTAGTGTTAGAATAGTTCAACTTTTTCAATAAATAAAAGAGGTGTCTGAATGAGTACTGGTAAAATGAACATCAAAGCAATTTTCTTCGACTTAGATGATACGTTGTTATGGGATAAAAAAAGCGTTGCGGAAGCGTTCCGTGCAACGTGTGAGTACGCGAGTGAAAAATATGATGTTGATCCTATTGAGTTAGAAGCAGCTGTACGCGAAGCGGCTTCTTCACTTTATGCTACATACGAAACGTACGAGTTTACAAAAATGATTGGTATTAATCCATTTGAAGGGCTATGGGGAGATTTCCATGATGAACATGAGAACTTCCAAAAAATGAAACAAATTGTACCAATCTATCGCAAGAATGCGTGGACGCAAGGATTAAAGTCACTTGGAATTGATGACGAAGCATTTGGTGCAGAGCTTGCAGAGCGATTCCCTAAAGAGCGTCGCCGTAATCCGTTCGTATATGAAGATACGTTTGATGTGTTAAATGAACTACAATCAAACTATAAGCTGTTGCTATTAACAAACGGGTCGCCTCAACTTCAGAATATAAAACTAGAGATTACGCCAGAAATTGTTCCTTATTTCGATGAGATTGTCATCTCTGGAGCATTTGGAAGAGGGAAGCCGGATCCGTCGATTTTTGATCATGCTTTATCTTTGTTAAACTTATCAAAAGATGAAGTGATTATGGTTGGTGATAATTTAATGACGGACATTCTTGGCGCTTCTCGAGCTGGGATACGCTCTGTCTGGGTGAATCGTGATGACAAAAAAGCGGATAAAGTTGTACCGTTTCATGAGATTAAGAGGCTGAGTGAATTACATGAGTTTTTAAATCAAGAATAATCGTTTAATCTGTTTTTTCACAGAGCTCTTGGTAGACACATTGTTTACAGCGAGTACTTTGTTTCATCGGAAAAGCGCTTAGTGGCTTTGGTTGATTGTATTCTGAGTGCTCGATATATAGATGCATGTTCATCAGGCTCTCTTTAATAGTATGATGGAATGCATCTATTTCTTTTGCTGTCACATAATAGGTGTGACTCCCTCCTAAATAAAGGTATTCGTTACGAATCTGAATGACATTCAGTGGTACATTATAAGTTTGCTGTATATAAAAAGCGCAAAGGGCAAGTTGTGTCAGATGATCATGTGCGTGCTTTCCTGTCTGCCAATTCACGATAATGTATTCGTTTGTAGTTGGTTTATGGTAGAGAAGGTCAAGTGAAACAAATATTTTGACTGAGTTGAGCTCTACTGAGCAAAACGCTTCTTGAGGGAGAATTTGAATTAAATCAATTGACTGAAGTTCTCTGAATGTTTTACTTCGAAAGAAAGAAGTTACACACCTCTCGATAGACGTTTTTGTTTGTTGAATTTCATAATCTGCTAAATAACCTTTTTGGTAGTATTCGAGCATCATGGTGTACACGTTCGGTTCATGATACCAATCGTCGCCATGATCTCGTGTTTGCAAATAAGCACGACGCAGTTCTTGATCAATGAAATTACGCATTGCAGTCATGTGCTCTTCGATTGATTCTGTGTTTGTGGTAAAGGAATAATTCCGAATAGCTTGCTTGACTGCTTGTCCCACTAATAGCGGCAAAGTAACTATTTTCTTTAAGCGATAGGCTTGTTTTGCAAGTTCAGTAGAAGAAGAAAGCCAACCATGATGGGAAAAATAGTACTGATAAGCATATTTTCTTGGGCACTCTATCATCTGATTATGGCGAGCGAGTGACCAAAAAAAACGAGGAGGGTTCGCTAGAAGCATAAGTATCACGTCCTTATCCTTTTGTAGCATACATATGAAGTTCTCTGAAGTTTAGAACGAAAAATGACGAAAGAATTAAAAAAAGCTTGCTGTTTCGCTTTGACCGTGCTATAGTAAAGAAGCGATGAGCTAATTTGTGTAAGTCGAAGGATATGCTTTTGCTAAACGTATGAATGTGGTCATACGGTCCTCGCCTCAAAACGCATCAAAGACGCCCAATTGGGCGTCTTTTTGTACATTCTTCACATGAGTCATTCGAAGCAAGACAATAGCGTTACTTTTCATATTCCTTTAAAATAAATGCTAGATAGAAAAAAGGGGAGTCAATTGTGATACGTGAAATAGAGATGACTGATGCGCCTCAATTTGTTGAGATGATTAAGCAAGTAGAAACTGAAAGTCAGTATATGCTTTTTGAAGAAAACGAACGAAAGCTAAGTTCAGAGCAACAGGAAAAGCAAATTGAAATGATGAAACAACAGCGAAACTCTACGCTTTTAGTAGCAGAAGTAGAGGGTGAACTGGTTGGTTACTTACAGGCTGTAGGTGGAGTGGTGAACCGAAGTGCCCATATCGCGTATGTGTCGATGGGAATCTTAAAAGACTATCGAGGAATGGGTATTGGTTTGCAGTTGTTTCAACAGCTTGAAGAATGGGCAAAAGAACAGCAAATTCACCGCCTTGAGCTAACAGTTGTAGTTGAAAATGTAATTGCAATTCATTTGTATAAAAAAATCGGGTTTCAAATTGAAGGCACAAAAAAGCATTCGCTGCGAATTAATGGGCAATATGTAGACGAATACATCATGAGTAAATTATTAGATGTTGAATAAGTTTAAACAAAAAGGAGCAGTCTACGCTGCTCCTTTTTGTTTAACTACCTCGGTAGATTTGATATCCCCATGGAGAAACAAGAAGAGGGACATGATAATGCTCAAATGCTTCTGAAAGCCCAATCCTAACCGCTACTTTTGTTAAAAAAGCAGGCGTGCTCGTTTGAACTGATTCTCTTATAAAGTAAGGTTCGATATCAAATAAAAGCTCATACTCGCCTGGGGTGAACGTTTCGTTACTAAAAAAAGGTTGGTCAATTCGTCCGCCTTCGTTTGTAATTGTATCTCCAATCCACAACCGTTCATTATCGTCTTGAAGTTTGTAGAGTGAAACAGCTATCCCTTTAGCTGGTTTTCCATTTGCTAAATCTAAAACATGAGTCGAAAGCGTGGTCATGTTAATTTGACTCCTCAAGTGCGGATGTAACAGCTATTTTGACATCCTCCTGTGTTACCGTGAAGACTTGGAAACCAAACGGTGGCTTTGGTTCAGTATACACTTTGCCATCAGAGTTTGGAATATCTTCAACGACTGCATCCCACGTGTGATTTTGTGACTCAAACGTGACATCTTTTAGTTGAGGGAAGCGTTCGAGCACGCGAATGCCGATTAGATAAATTAAATTTTGAATAGATGGTGTTTCAGTCTCGTTAAACACTGAGCATGCGATGTCTTTTACTTGTTCCGCTGCTACATAAGAAAGAGGGGTATCACCTATTGCGTCTTCTGGTTGAGTGTATGTCCATCCGATATTTAAATAAACAAAAAGTGGGCGATTAGAGTCTTCGGGTAACGTTGTATATTCATCTCGAACAAACCCGACAAATGAATTTCCCTCTACTTTAATTAGCTGTAAATCTTTTAGTTTACTATATTGCTCAGTAATTTGTTGACCTTGGACCGTTCGTTCTATTTTAATACCAGCTTGAGCATATTCATTTCGAGATCTTTTGTAAACAAGCTTGCTTTCAGTTAGCGTATTGCCTACCATACCGTTTGTGGCTTCAAATGGAACTTCGTCTCCAGTTAATTGAACTGTTTCCATTTGAGGATATTTATCTAAAAATGCTTCAGCAACATATTTTAAGAAACCTTCGATTGTTGAACCATCATAGCTGCCTAAATGACGCTGAATAAAATTTTTCATAGAGTCTGTTGCAACAACAAGACTATTATCACCTTCTATAAACGAAGATAAAAACTGACTTCCTCCTATTGCCACTTTTACATTGACGCCAAATACGATGTTATTTCGGCCACTGAATTCGGATTCTGGAATGACCTTCACACCTTTAAGTGGTTTTAAATACGTACGATAAGCAAATACATCTCCTTTTCCATAATACATTTGGCGATTTGATTGATTCGTCATTGTAACACGCTCCTCAGTTTTTATTTTGTCTACCAATCGAAAATAAGCAATCTTATATACTTCAGCTAACGCTGTTGTAAACTCTGTTTTTTTATCGTTTTGTAGTCGATCAATTAAGCTTTGATAGATTGTGCTTTTCGTTTTTCCTCTTACAGCAACGATAAAAGGGAAACCGAAGCGATTCATATAGGTCTTGTTTGCGTTTGTGAAATGTTCATACTCTTCCGCTGTAAGAGAGGTTAAACCGGCGCCCGTTTGCTCATTTATAGAGTGAGTCGTCATGGCGATTTTAGCTCCTAGATTTGGGTGAGCTTGTAGTAAGTCTAATTTTCTTTGATTAGAAGCTTCATCAATAACTCTGATTGTTCGGTGATGAAATTCTTGGAGAGAACTAAACGGCCGGAGTGGAGCAACTTTTTTTACAATCCAAGAAGAATGTTCATAGATATCTTGAAATAATCCAATAAATGTTTGCTCAGGTAATTCATTTACTTCGTGAATCGTTTGCTTCATCATGTTAGCACCTCATTATTTTGATTCTGAATAATCAGTTTTTTTGAACGTCACGATAGGCCTATTCGTAGTTTCGCTAGAACGAAAGAATATGTTTAGTAAAATAGCAGCAATGCTTCCTGTAATAATACCATCACTTACAATAATCTTGAGTCCAGCTGGGAGCTGGGCGAATAAATCAGGTACGACCGTTACCCCTAATCCAAGTGATAATGAACAGGCAATGATTAATAAATTACTTTGATTAGAAAAATCAACGTTGCTCAGCATTTTAATTCCTGATGAAATAACCATTCCGAATAATACAATCATAGCACCACCGAGTACCGGAGTAGGAACAACTGTTGTTAATTCAGCAATTTTAGGAATAAGACCTAACGTAATCAAAATGACTCCTGCTACCACTACGACATTTCTTGTCTTTACTCTTGAGAGTTGAACAAGTCCAACGTTTTGAGCAAACGTATTGTAAGGAAAAGCGTTAAAAATACCGCCTAGCATAATAGCTAACCCTTCAGCACGATAACCTTTAATAAAATCTTGATCGTTTAAGTCACGCTCGCAGACTTTGCTTAGTGCGAGAAAAACACCCGTAGATTCAATTATGATTACCACACCAACTAGTATCATAGTCAGGATAGGTCCAATTTCAAATATGGGTGCACCAAAATAAAATGGAGTAGGAATATGTAGCCAGGAGGCTTCTTTTACACTTGATAAATTAACCATGCCCATAAACGCTGCAACAATTGTTCCTACTACAATGCCCAGAAGTACGGACAATGCTCGTAGAAAACCTGTGAAAAAACGATTTAAAAATAAAATGAAAGCGAGAACGCCAAAAGCTAATGCTAAATTTTCTACGGATCCAAACTCTTCACTGCCAACACCACCACCCATGTTTCGAACGGCTGATGGCACAAGTGACAAGCCAATCATCGTCACGACTGTCCCTGTTACAACCGGTGGGAAAAGTTTAACGATTTTACCGAAAAAGTTAGCGAATAAAACGATAAACAGTCCCGCTGCAATAATAGCGCCGTATACTGCGTTAATTCCATACTGCGAGCCAATTGCTATCATTGGTGTAACCGCAACAAACGAGCTTCCGAGTACAACCGGTAATCCGATTCCAAACCAGCGGTTGTTCCAAGCTTGCAATAAGGTAGCAATGCCGCATGTTAGTAAATCAATTGCAACTAAATAGGCGAGTTCATGTGCGCTTAAATGCAAAGCGCGCCCCACGGTTAACGGAACAAGGATAGCTCCAGCATACATCGCAAGTACGTGTTGCAAGCCTAATGAAGTAAGTGCTAATGGATTTTGTGTTTTCTTCATACAAAATCTCCTTTCATTATATCACAATTGATGTTATAAAATGTAACATTAATAGGTGTTGATACCATCTTAATCCGTTTTGAATATTCTGTCATTAGTGAATATAACTAAAAAATATAAGTTTTTTTTCGCTATTTTTCCAAAAAAATAACCCGGTGGTATGTTTTGTGACACATAAAAGAGCATGATAATTTTATGAAAATGAATAAGCTCTCTACTCATACACTATTACAAGACGTTATTAAACTATGGAGGTGCATCATGAAAGAATGGATACAACGCAAATTTCAACAGGTAGCAAATGACGAGAGAACGCTTAAAGCAAAAGAAAAGCTAGCGGATGGGGGAATTACAGTACCTATCTCAGCTGCTATGCTTATGCGCTTGTTTCAGAGACAGTTAAAGAAACAAGATCAAATTCAGAATTTAAGTATCATTTTTCAAGAAAATATCATTGAAGTAAAAGGTAGTGTTCATAAATATTTTTTAAAGATTCCCTTTCAAATAAAGTTGGAACCTTCTTCAGCTAACGGACGTGTGCTTTTATTTCAAATTCATGAAATGAAACCTACCAACCGCGATTTTCTTAAAAAGAGACTATTTGATAAACCTCCAGTAACGACTTATAAAGATGGGCAAATCCACATTGATCTGAACGAAATTGATAAAGTGAAACTGATTCCAATTGGAACGATTAAGCAGTTTTCCATTCAGGATAATAAACTGCGTGTGAAAATCGGAATGTAAGTGTTAAAAAATCTTTTTATAAAAAATTTAGAATTTTTCATCTTTACCTATTGTGACAATCTTCCATCTAGATGTACAATGGAATTTATATAAAGGTAAATAACCCTTAAATTCAAGAAAGCAAGGAGAAGCAACCATGACAAAGTACAATATTGATGTAACATTAACTCAAACAAAAAAAGAAAAACCCAACGCTAGTGAATTGGCGTTCGGTAAAGTATTCACGGACCATATGTTCATTATGGACTACACAGAAGGTCAAGGTTGGCATGATCCGAGAATTATTCCTTATCAGCCTCTTACGTTAGATCCAGCATCGATGATTTTCCATTATGGTCAATCAGTATTTGAAGGCTTAAAAGCATATGTAACAAAAAAAGAGCAGGTATTATTATTTAGACCCGATGAGAATTTCAAACGATTAAACAAATCAAATGATCGTCTATGTATTCCTCACTTAGATGAAGAGTTAGCGTTAGAAGCGCTAAAAACACTAATTCAAGTGGACCGCGATTGGATTCCAAATGCTGAAGGTACGTCTTTATATATTCGTCCATTTATTATTTCAACAGAACCATATTTAGGCGTTTCACCATCTGATCGTTATCAATTTATTATTATTTTATCGCCTGTAGCTTCTTATTATAAAGAAGGCATTGCTCCGGTACGAATCGCGGTTGAAAATGAATTTGTCCGCTCTGTAGCTGGAGGGACAGGTAGTGCGAAAACAGGCGGAAATTATGCGGCAAGCTTAAAAGCGCAGCAGCTGTCTGGTACAAAAGGTTACTCTCAAGTACTTTGGTTAGATGGCGTAGAGCGCAAATATATTGAAGAAGTAGGAAGTATGAATATCTTTTTTAAAGTAGATGGTGAAGTTATTACTCCGTCTATTAACGGTAGTATTCTAGAAGGTATCACCCGCAAATCAGTTATTGAGCTATTGAAGCACTGGGGTATCCCTGTTTCAGAACGCAAGATTTCAATTGCTGAGATTAAGGAAGCCTATGCAGCTGGTAAATTAGAAGAAGCATTTGGAACAGGAACAGCAGCGGTTATTTCTCCAGTAGGTGAGCTATTCTGGCAAAATGAAGGTATGAGTATCAATGGTGGAAAAACTGGAGAAGTTACAAAGAAATTGTATGATACGCTAACAGGCATACAAAGTGGAATGGTTGAAGATCACTTTAATTGGTGTATAGAAGTAAAGTAGGTATAATTCAATAAAAATGTTAGTAAAAACCAAGGAAACAGTTCTTTTTTCCTGGTTTTTACTTTATACTTAAAGTGAACATGTTTCATTAGAAAAGATAAGGGGTTGGTGGGGTGCTATTTTTATCACATGATGAAAAAGTGCGTGTACTAGAAGAGGTTATTCAAAGAAAGTTATGCGAAATAGCTGGAGTGGAAATGAATGCTGGTGAACTTCATCGATTGGTTGGTTATTTATTTGCGTCTCATCTAGTTGAATTTACCCCCTGTGAGTACAAGTTGAGAATTCAGTATGAATCGCAGCTACACGATTTTTACCACCATCTAAAAGAATCTGCACCCACAGAGAGCGTTTAATAGAAGTGGTGTAATCTCCCCCAAAAAAAAAGAAAGTTAGCATGCGTGCTAGCTTTCTTTTTTTGATAGTTATTCATATAATTCCCTCTTTTACGCACATTAACAGTAAAATGTAATTAAAGGAGGCTATATGCGTGACACAAACCGTAATGTTGGGATTGTTTATTGGACCATGGCTGTTATTCTTTTTCTTTGATAGCAATCGCATAAAGCGGTATGTTTTCGCTGGGCTTTTTGGGATTGTTATGCTGACGATTTCTTTGAAATGGCTAAACGCTATGATTGGTGGGAAGTTAACCAAACGCTGTTTTTCTTAGAGGATATGACCCCGTTTGTATTTGGCGTATTTTTTGTGGGTACACTTCTTATTTTTTATTTTACTTATCCCGGCTTTTGGGCGTTTTTTATCTTAAATGCCATCTTTGATTTATTTCAAGCTTATATAATGAGCCCATTTTTCCAACGTTTAGGGATTTATGAAATGCACTCTGTAAATGCATTCCAGCTTTTTTAAATTATGACCGCTGTGGCCATTCTTTTTTATCTTTATCAGAGGTGGCAAGATAGTGCATTTAAAATTGAAATCAAATAATAAAGCGCTCACATAAAATAATTCCATCCATTCATACCGAATAAAAAGGAATTATTTTATCTAAAGAAAAGAATTTTTCAATAAATAGTAAAACGAACAGGAAAGTTTGTGTTAAAATGTCAATGTTGCTTCCTAACGCGTAGAGTTTACGTCAAAGGAACAAGACTTTTATTTACATAGTTAGAAGGAGAGAGAGTTCTATGGAAAAAGTATTTATTTTCGGACATAAAAATCCAGACACAGATACAATCTGCTCGGCAATTGCTTATGCGGATTTAAAAACAAAGCTAGGTGTGAATGCAGAACCTGTACGTTTAGGGGACATTAATGGTGAAACACAATTTGCGTTAGAGAAGTTCAACGCAGAAGTACCACGCTTTGTAGCTGAAGTATCAAAAGAAGTAAATGAAGTTATTTTAGTTGACCACAACGAGCGTCAACAAAGTGCAATAGACATTGACCAAGTACGCGTACTTGAAGTAATTGATCACCACCGCATTGCAAACTTTGAAACAGCAGATCCACTATACTATCGTGCAGAGCCTGTAGGTTGTACAGCAACAATTTTAAACAAAATGTACAAAGAAAATGGTGTTGAAATCGAGCCAAATATTGCTGGGTTAATGTTATCAGCTATTATTTCTGATTCACTATTGTTTAAATCACCAACTTGTACAGACCAAGACGTTGCAGCAGCAAAAGAGCTTGCAGCTATCGCTGGTGTAGATGCAGCAGAATATGGACTAGCAATGTTAAAAGCAGGTGCAGACCTTGGAGACAAAACAGCAGCTGAATTAATTTCACTTGATGCAAAAGAATTTACAATGGGCGCTAGCAAAGTAGAAATTGCTCAAGTAAACGCAGTGGATGTAAATGATGTGATTGAACGTAAAACAGAAATTGAAGAAGTAATTGCAGCAACAATCCAAGCGAAAGAATTAGACTTATTCTTACTTGTTGTAACAGATATCTTAAACAGTGATTCAACTGCTATTGCACTTGGCGCAGAAGTTTCAAAAGTAGAGCAAGCATATGGAGTACCGCTAGTGAACAACATGGCGCTATTAAAAGGCGTTGTATCACGTAAAAAACAAGTTGTTCCAGTATTAACTTCAGTATTTGCATAATCCATAAAAACCTCGAGGTTCTTTGAAACCATCGAGGTTTTTTTATTATTTCAACATAAAAATCTGCTTATTTTGTTATAAGCCTTTACAAAGCACATGCTAATTTGTTAAATTAGTATCTATATTAAAAATTGTTAAATAATTTAAAAGATTTATATTTCTTTAGATCGTTACGAATACGGAGGGAATTATTGTGACAGAATTAAGAAGTAACATGATCAAAAAAGGTTTTGACAGAGCACCTCATAGAAGCTTACTACGTGCTGCTGGAGTAAAAGAAGAAGATTTTAATAAACCGTTTATCGCTGTTGTAAATTCATATATTGATATTGTACCTGGGCATGTACATTTGCAAGAGTTCGGGAAAATTGTAAAAGATGCTATTCGCGAAGCGGGCGGCGTTCCGTTTGAAATGAATACAATCGGCGTAGATGATGGGATTGCAATGGGACATATCGGTATGCGCTACTCACTTCCAAGTCGTGAAATCATTGCCGATTCAGTAGAAACAGTTGTTTCAGCACACTGGTTTGACGGAATGGTTTGTATTCCAAACTGTGATAAAATTACGCCAGGAATGCTAATGGCTTCCTTACGCTTAAATATCCCATCTATTTTTGTAAGCGGCGGACCGATGAAAGCCGGACAAACAAGCGATGGTCGACGCATTTCATTATCTTCAGTATTTGAAGGCGTAGGTGCTTACCAAGCAGGGAAAATTGATGGCAAAGGACTTCAAGAATTAGAACAGTTTGGTTGTCCGACATGTGGTTCATGTTCTGGGATGTTCACGGCTAACTCAATGAACTGTTTAGCTGAAGCATTAGGCTTAGCGCTACCTGGAAATGGTACAATCTTGGCTGTTGCACCTGAACGTAAAGAGTTTGTGAAAAAATCAGCGAAGCAGTTAATGGAATTAATTAAGCTAGATTTAAAACCACGTGATATCGTAACAGAAAAAGCAATTGACAATGCGTTTGCGCTTGATATGGCTCTAGGTGGTTCAACAAACACTGTTTTACATACGCTAGCGCTTGCGAACGAAGCAGAAATCGACTATCCGCTTGAACGCATTAATGAAGTAGCAGCACGCGTACCACATTTATCTAAGCTTGCACCAGCATCTGATGTCTTTATTGAAGATTTACACGAAGCAGGCGGCGTATCTGCTGCACTTAATGAGCTTGCGAAAAAGCCAGGTGCACTTCATTTAGATACAATGACCGTTACAGGTAAAACATTAGGTGAAAACATTGCGGGGTGTGAAGTACAAGACTACAATGTTATTCATCCAATCGATAAGCCGTTTACAGAAAAAGGTGGACTAGCTGTCTTATTTGGTAACTTGGCTCCAGATGGTGCTATCATTAAAACTGGTGGTGTTCAAGACGGTATAACACGTCATGAAGGCCCAGCTGTAGTATTCGATTCTCAAGACGAAGCCCTTCACGGCATTGCAAACGGCAAAGTCAAAGCCGGAGACGTAGTTATCATTCGTTATGAAGGACCTAAAGGAGGACCAGGAATGCCTGAAATGTTAGCTCCTACTTCTCAAATTATGGGAATGGGATTAGGGGCAAAAGTAGCCTTACTAACAGACGGAAGATTCTCTGGAGCATCACGTGGCTTATCAATTGGCCATGCTTCACCAGAAGCTGCTGAAGGTGGACCACTTGCATTTGTTGAAAATGGAGATCATATCGTAATTGATATTGAAGAGCGCCGCATGGACGTAGAAGTGGCACCTGAAGTTTGGGAAGCTCGTAAAGCTAATTGGAAAGGCTTTGAACCAAAAGTGAAAAAAGGGTATCTTGCTCGTTACTCTAAACTTGTTACATCGGCAAGCACAGGCGGAATCATGAAAATCTAAAACAAACAAAAGCCCTCTAGCTCATTTACTAGATAAAATGAATAAGCTAGAGGGCTTTTTCATGTAACATTCCTTGTCATTAATCATTTAACACTTGTAGTTCTTTTTGATAGCTTAAATAAGTTTGGACTTTGTGAATAGCAGAAGAGTAATCTTTAATTAGATAATGAATCGAGGTAATAACACTATCAGGATACGCGTCAAGGTTTTGGAGTAATAATAAACGTTGATATCTTATTAATTGTTTTTCAAAATAATGCAGTACTTGTTCAGGGGTTTTGACAACTAGTAATTTCATGTATTCGTGAACCTGCTTTTCAAGAAAAAAATAGCGGTCTACCAAAAACATAACCTTCATCTTATCAGCCTCCTTTAAATTATAAGTCAGTATGTCATACGCTGAAGATTTTACATGATAGACGATTTTCAATCACAACCTTTTATCTTCCAGCTGAGGAAAAAGGAACGATTGTTAAATAGCAAAAAGAAATCCTCGGTTGAAGGATTTCTCTTCGCAAACAACCTATTACTACGCACTCATATTCGAAATAGAGGACTGCTGATATTTCGCAATCTTACATTTTATATATGTAGGTGTTTCACCAAATAAATTTGCCACAAACAAAACCGCACCGTAACGAGTTTTTGCATTTGAGATTTCACGATTCACAAGATATTCGTACACGGCCGCTTCCAGATTGTCTATAAATAAAAGAACATGACGCTTTTCGAAGAGAAGTTGATACATTTCAATAATAAGCTCTGATCGCTTTGAGAATTTTTCTTCTAATTGCGTTAAGCGATATGTTGTCAGAGGCACTTCGCATTGGATAATGTATTTTAATTCTTCTAAAAACAATTTATTCATGACGGTCACATCCCTATCCTTTTAATAAATTCATTTTAGCACTAACAATCTATTTTTGGAAGCGTTTTCAATAATATTTTTTTATGAAATAAATCATCAATTTCTGACATTTTTTTGCGATTTCTTGTATTAATTGTAGTATAGTTTGAATGAAAATCGAACGCTAGCGAATTGTTAAAGAATCTAACAAACTATTTTTATATTTTTCAAAAAACGAACGATAGTTGGAATGAACTACTATTACTTTATGATAAAATAGCTATATAACTAAGTTAGGTGATTAAGATGACAAAAAAACAATTGAATGAACTAAAGATATTAAAGGATATTGCAGAAATCCTAAATGAAAGTACAGACGTAAAGCAAATGCTTCAAGATACCCTGGTTCAATTGCTTAAAGCAACTCAATTACATACGGGGTGGATTTTTTTAATTGACGAGTGTGGAGATTATGAACTCATGGCTGCTCATAATCTACCGGACGCGTTAACGAATCATCAAATTCAACCTATGCGTAACGGCAGCTGTTGGTGTGTTAGCCGCTATTGTAATGGTAAATTAACAAAAGCGACAAATACAATGGAATGCAAAAGGCTGGATGAAGCTACAGTTCACGATTGGGGAGAAACAAATAACATCACTCATCACGCAACCGTTCCTCTTTATTCAGGAAAAGAACAGTTTGGCATATTGAACGTTGCGGCACCAGGAAAACAGTATTTTGATCAACAAGAGCTTGATATATTAGGTGCTGTTGCGCTCCAAATTGGAACGGCTATTAAACGGTTAGACTTAACAAAAAAAGAACAAGAAATGCGACTAAGAGATGAAAGAAATCGCTTAGCACAAGACCTTCACGATTCTGTTAATCAGCTTTTATTCTCAATTCAGCTCACGGCTAAAGCAGGAACAAAAACTGGTCATGAGACGTCCAGGGATATGTTTGAAATAATTCAACAAACGGCTAGTCAAGCGCAAGCTGAGATGAAAGCGCTGATTTTACAGCTTCGTCCAGATGGATTATAGCAAGGGCTTGTTTGTGCATTAACAAGCTATGGTGAAATGATTGGTTTAAACGTAAACGCAATTCGAGAAGGAACGGCTTTTCTACCAGCTTCTGTGGAAGAAATGCTGTTTAGAGCTGGGCAGGAGGCCTTGAATAACTGCCGAAAGCATGCCGATGTACACGATGTAAATCTTTTTCTATCAATCCAAAAAGAAAAGGTTACTATGACAGTTAGCGACAAAGGAATGGGTTTTTGCTATGAAGAGTATGAGTCGGCAATGCTTCCTACAATTGGTTTAAGAGCAATGAAGCAACGAGTCGAAAAGCAATCCGGTACATTCCATGTAACTAGTAAACTAGGAGAAGGAACAACGATCCAAATTGTTGTTCCGTTTTAAGGAGAGAGAAAGATGAGCATACGTATTTTAATTGCAGATGACCACCATGTTGTTCGCAAAGGGTTAGCGTTATTTTTACAAACCCACCCCGATATAGAAATTGTGGGCGAAGCGTCAAACGGCCAGGAAGCCGTTC
Organism: Bacillus sp. VT 712; assembly: GCF_001614195.1. Classification (NCBI taxonomy): domain Bacteria; kingdom Bacillati; phylum Bacillota; class Bacilli; order Caryophanales; family Bacillaceae; genus Bacillus; species Bacillus sp. VT 712. Next base: position 104,318 of record NZ_LWBK01000004.1, read on the forward strand.
GAAAAGTGAAAGAACTACAGCCTGACCTTGTCGTGATGGATTTATCAATGCCAGAGCTTGATGGCATTCAGGCTACTAAACAAATTAAGCAAGAGCAGCCAAATGTGAAAGTACTGATTCTAACGAGCTTTTCAGATCAAGATCACGTAATACCGGCATTAGAAGCAGGGGCGGAAAGTTACCAGTTAAAAGAAAGTGACCCTGATGAGCTGATAGTGGGAATTCGAAATGTAATAAACGGTCAATACCAGTTAAGTCCCAAGATAACAGCTCATTTATTAAATAAATTAACCCAACCTGTTAAAAAAGAGCCTTTATTGTTAGATTTATTAACAAAGCGAGAGCGTGAAGTGTTAAAAGAAATTTCTTCAGGGAAAAGTAATAAAGAAATTGCAGCTGCTTTACATATAACAGAAAAGACGGTTAAAACGCATGTCTCAAACATTCTATCAAAGCTTCAGGTTCAAGATCGCACCCAAGCTGCTCTATATGCTGTAGAGCATCATGTTTAAAAATGTGCTCGGTAGTACCGAATGGATGTACATGATATAATAGAGAGATTAAACAAATCATGCTCAAGATTACTTGAGCATGATTTGTTTAATGAGGAAAAAATTTAGCGATAGGAAGATTTAAAAAGATGCGAATGTTAAATGAAGCGTATTTAAAAGATGCATATTCAAGTCGAACCTACTATAGAGGTCATACATATTATCAACAACAGCGAGTAACAGACTTAGAATACAATGAACAAACGAAAACATGGATAGGGTTTGTTGAAGGAACGGAATCATATACGGTTATGATTCAAATGAAAGAACAAGGTTACGCTTCTTCTTGTGAATGCCTAGCTTATCATGAGTTTGGTGAATGTAAGCATGAGGTAGCGGTTCTTTTAGCCATTTGTGAACAACAAGCAACAAAAACTGACGTTGCATCAACATCTCGCCGGAAAAGCTATGAACACCAGCGCGTCAATTCTTTTATTCAATCCTTCGCAGATTTTCATCAATCAGTTATTGAAAGTGATAGCAGGGATGAGAAAGAACAATTATCGGTTGAATATATTTGTAAGTCGTATTCAGAACGCTTTTCTAGAGACGGAGAGCTCTACTTAACAATTGAGGTAAAGGTAGGGGTTGAGCGTACCTATGTTGTGAAGAATTTACGGTCTTTTTTAGATGATGTAGCTGAGGATGAACCGCATGAATTCACCAAGCGGTTTTCATATGATCCGGTTGTACATTATTTTGCGAAAGAAGATGAAGTCGTTCTTAACCTTTTACAGCAAATTGTCGAAAGCGAACGCTTTTATAAACAAACCTATGCTTCTCCGAGGCGAACCGTTACTAACAAAGATCTTGTTATCCCGACGTCTGTAGCAAAATCACTCTTACACGCACTTCAAGGAAGAGACTGGACTTTTGTTCATGAAGATGAGACGTATAGAGATGTGTTACTGAAAAAAGAAGGCCTTCCATTTTCTTTTTTTATTGATGAAAATCAAGCCAAAGAGTTTCAAATTAATTTTCGGGACCTAGATGAAGCTTCTTTTTTTAATCGTTATCATTGGATTTTTGCGAGTGGTCATTTTTATGAGCTCACGAAGAAGCAGCGGAAGCTTGTAGAAGGATTACTGGAAAACATGCCGGTTCAGCCGGTTCTATCAGTTGATGATGAACAGATGGGAACGTTTTTATCACAAGTAGTACCTGGCCTACGCAAAGTAGGAGAAGTGAAAATTTCACAAGCAGTAGAAAATCAAGTTATGTCTCCGCCATTACAGGCAAAGCTGTGGGTAGAGAAAGAAAGCGAACAGCTTCTTGTGACGCTTGAATATCACTACGGTGATTTTATGATTAATCCCTTTCACAATACCGATGAAAAACCTAAGTTTATTCTGGTACGAGATATGGAAAAAGAAGCAATTATTATGGATATTATTGAACATGCACCCATTAATATTTATAAAAACCAGCTTTACCTTCAGCAAGATGAAGAAGCGTTGTTTGAATTCTTATTTCGTATTCTTCCTCAACTTGAAGAACTTGTAGACATCCGTATAAGTGAAGAAGCAAAGCAAGAAACCCTCTATGATGCTTCAAATTTGATCACAAGCATTGATTTAGAACAGCAAAACAATCTATTAGAAATCAACTTTGACTTGGCTGGAATTGATGAAAAAACGGTGCAAGAAGTTCTTAGGTCTGTCCTTGAAAAGAAAAAATATTATCGTTTAAACAATGGAGCATTTCTTTCTCTTGAGCAAGATGGATTTCAGAGGATTCAGGACTTGTTTACAGAGCTAAATGTGAAAAAAGAAGAGTTAGAAGAGAATCGCCTTCACGTTCCGCTATATAAAGGAATGCAAGTTGAAGAAATTCTTGGTCAATCACAGGAGGCTAAAGGTCGATTAAGCGAAGCGTTTCAAACGCTTGTTAAACGTATCGGAGCACCTGATCAAAGTAATTGGCGTATACCTTCGGGGCTGCATGCAGAGCTTCGAGACTATCAGTATACGGGATTTCGGTGGTTTAAATCTTTATCAACCTATTCATTAGGCGGTATACTGGCTGATGATATGGGGCTTGGAAAGACGCTTCAAACCATTGCTTATTTACTTTCAGAAAAAGAACAAGACGCTGTATTGCATCCATCTTTAATTGTTGTACCAGCTTCTTTAGTTTACAACTGGAAGAATGAATTTGAGAAATTCGCGCCTTCTTTAAAGGTGCACACGATTGCTGGAACTCCAAAAGAGAGAAGCGATTTGCTTCAAGAGAACGCAGATGTTTTTATTACGTCTTACCCAACGCTTAGACAGGATATGTCGTTATATAAAGAAAGAGAGTTTCATGCTCTAATTTTAGATGAAGCTCAAACGATTAAAAACTATGCTACGAAAGCGGCAGCAGCGGTACGGGCAATATCTGCTCCAAAGCGATTTGCATTAAGCGGTACACCGATAGAGAACTCACTTGAAGAGCTATGGTCTATTTTTCAAACGATATTACCTGGATTGTTACCAAGTCAGCAAGGGTTTAAAAAGATGACCTCAGAGCGGATTAGCAAATTAGTGCGCCCGTTTATTCTCCGTCGCGTGAAAAAGGACGTTCTAAAAGAACTTCCTGATAAAATTGAAACAACGCAGCGCTCAGAGCTGTCAAAAGAACAAAAAGAGCTGTACGTTGGATATTTAGAGCAATTAAAAAGCTCGTTAACTACAGAAGATTTTCAGCGAAACCGTATGAAGATTTTAGCTGGCTTAACGCGTTTACGTCAAATTTGCTGTCATCCAGCTCTCTTTATTGAAAACTACGAAGCTGAGTCCAGCAAGTTGGAACAGCTACTTGAAACCGTTCATCAAGCATTAGCTAACGGAAAGCGGATGCTAATTTTTTCACAGTTCACGAGCATGCTTCATATCATTAGAGAAAAGCTTGCAGAACAGAACATTTCCTTTTTCTATTTGGATGGCCAAACAGATGGAAAAGACCGAGTAGAGATGGCCAACCGTTTTAATAAAGGCGAGCATGATATTTTTCTAATCTCGTTAAAAGCTGGTGGGACAGGGCTGAATTTAACGGGTGCAGATACCGTAATTCTATATGATTTATGGTGGAACCCAGCGGTTGAAGAACAGGCTGCCGGACGAGCCCATCGCCTTGGTCAAAAGAATGTTGTACAAGTAATTCGCTTAATTGCGCAAGGAACGATTGAAGAAAAAATCTATGAGATGCAGCAGAAGAAAAGAGAGTTGATTAGCCAGGTAATTCAACCGGGTGAAACGATGCTAACAAGTCTATCGGAAGAGGAACTGCGAGAACTTTTAGAGATGTAGCTCACATGAAAGGAAGATAAAATGAAACGCTTTGCTTTTGTATCAGATTTTGATGGTACCATTTCACAAAAGGATTTTTATTGGATTGTGATTGAAAAACATTTTCCTGAAGGTAGAAAGCTATATAAAGAATGGAAGTCAGGTAAGCTGAAGGACATTGACTTTTTGTCAACTGTCTTCAGCTCAATTAACCAAACAGAGGACATCATTTTACAAGACATTGATGGAATTGAAATTGATCCTGGAGTTCCTGCTTTTATTCAAGAAGTACAAAAAAGAGGAGGAGATTTTTATGTTTTAAGCGCAGGTTCAGATTACTATATTCGACCTCTTCTGAAGAAGCATGGTGTAGAGAATGTGGAAGTACTTTCAAATACCGGTGTGTTCCATGAAAAAAATGTTCACTTGCAAATTGATCCTAAGCACTGGAGCTATTCTGAGCGTTACGGAATTGATAAATCGTTAGTTATTCAGGATTTCAAGAAAAAATATGAGCAGGTCTATTTTGCCGGTGATAGTGAACCAGACTCACACCCAGCGGCTTGCGCAGACATCACGTTTGCAAAAGCTGCTCTTCAAGATTTGTTAGATGAAAAGAACGTTCCGCACGTAAAAGTAGCGTCCTTTCAAGAAATTACATCTTATTTTAATCAACAACATTTGTGGAACTAAGCATATATACGAAAGGAAAGTTAACAGCATGATTACATTTGAAACAGTCGTAGCAGATACACATTATACGGTTTTTACCAATGTAAACACCTGCGTGCGAAATTCCGCTGCGGTATGTATCTTCAAAAAAGACAACGTCTCCGACTTGTAGGTCTTCTTTTTTAACGTATGTACCAAAGTTCCACTGTTGATCCGTAGAACGTGGGAGCGCTACGTTATATGCTTCTTTGAATACATATTGAATAAAGCCCGAACAATCAAAACCAACTTCTGGACGTTCTTCTCCAAATTGATACGAAACGCCTAGCTGCTCTCGACTCTCCGAGACAATTTTATAGTCTGGAAATGAAAAGGTAGAGGCACTGAGTCTTTTCGCTTTGATAAAATGTTCATTCCAAAATGAACTATCTTTGAAACTTTCTTTAACCACTTCACCTTTTGAAGTAGAAGGGAAAATCATCTCTCCATCTCCAATATAGATTGCAGCGCTTGTAATGGTAGATGAGCTTGTAGAGAAGAATAACAGATCTCCGGTTGTTAAATCACTTTTATTCACTTCTGTTCCTAACTCACCTTGCCCTTCTAACGTGCGCGGCATATCTACATTTAAAGCCGTTTCTACTACATAGTAAATGAACCCTGAGCTATCGAATCCTTCTGATTTTGTTTCACCACCGCTTACATAGTCGATTCCTGATAATTCAGCAGCCGTCTTCACCACTTTAGTAGTATCCATTTCCGCTGCTTTGAACTCAGTAGGGGTGGTCCAAAGTAAGCTGATACCTACAATAGATGCAGCAATTAGTTGATGCTTTTTCATTTTCTTCCTCCTATCCATTTGTAAAAAAGACTACCTTTTGAATTATGACTTAGAAAACCTTGGATTTCGAGATTCTTTTTTCCTGCAGTGAAATACCTATCTAGAAACCTTTCAATTAATAGAATTGACCTAATATGTTAAATGTTCTGACAACTACCTTGTGTATCAGACATTTAAATGATAAAATCAATTTAACCGAAAAACGGAATTTAAGTTCCGTTTTTCGGTACAACAAGATAGATAAGGGGATGAAGAAATGAAACGAATTGACGTGAACTGTGATTTAGGTGAAAGTTATGGCGTTTATAAGATTGGAAATGATAGAGAGATTTTAAAGTTTGTTTCTTCGGCTAATATCGCGTGTGGCTTTCATGCTGGAGATCCAACCGTCATGCGAGAAACCGTAAAACTCGCCTTGCATCATGATGTAGCTATTGGCGCTCATCCTGGTTTGCAGGATTTACGCGGGTTTGGACGTCGGAATATTCAAATTAGTCCTAGTGAAGCGTATGATTTAGTCGTATATCAAATTGGTGCACTCTACGGATTTGTAAAGGCGGAAGGAGGTACTATGCAGCATGTAAAGCCACACGGTGCTCTCTATAATATGGCGGCGAAAGATGCTGCATTATCAAAAGCAATTGCTGAAGCCGTATATGCAGTAAATCCAGAACTTATTTTATTCGGCTTATCTGGAAGTGAACTCATAAAAGCAGGAAAAGAAATAGGGCTTCAAACAGCAAATGAAGTATTTGCTGATCGTACATATCAAGAAGATGGTTCTTTAACTCTTCGAACAATGAAAGGTGCTTTAATCGAAGAAGATGAAGTAGCAATTAATCAAGTTATTGGAATGATTGAGCGAAAAGAAGTACAGTCTCAACAAGGAACAACAGTGCCGATTCAAGCAGATACAGTTTGCATTCATGGAGACGGAACACATGCCTTGCAGTTTGCTCATGCACTTAACACAGCCTTTAAGCAAGCAGATATTACACGCGTCGCCGTATCATGCCGCTAATCGAGAGGAGAATTAATTATGGAGCCGATAAAACAATCAAAAAAACAGCAACTGTCGCCAGTACCTAAGCTTAACTGGACGCTCATGATGGGGGCGGCCTTCTTAATGGCCACGTCTGCTATTGGTCCTGGGTTTCTAACTCAAACTACTGTTTTTACTCAAACGTTAGCAGCTAGTTTTGGATTTGTTATTTTAGTATCAATTATTTTAGATATCTTTGCACAAACCAACGTTTGGCGAATTATCGCTGTATCCGAAAAAAGAGGACAAGATATTGCGAACATGGTGTTGCCAGGCCTCGGTTATGTCATCGCTGGGCTAATTGTTATGGGTGGCCTTGCTTTTAACGTAGGAAACATTGCAGGAGCTGGATTAGGATTAAATGCCTTGTTTGGTATCGCACCTGAATACGGTGCAATTGTAAGTGCAATCATTGCAGTGGCAATCTTTTTAATTAAAGAAGCTGGAAAGGCCATGGATCGTTTCACACAGTACGCAGGCTTTGTCATGATTGGTTTAATGTTTTTTGTAGCGTTTAAAACGGCACCTCCTGTTGGAGAAGCTGTAGTAAAAACAGTAATGCCGGATACGATTGATATTGTTGCTATTGTCACGTTAGTGGGTGGAACGGTAGGTGGCTATATTACGTTTGCTGGAGGTCACCGACTATTAGATGCAGGAATAAAAGGTGTTGATGCACTACCACAAGTGACAAAGAGTTCTGTTGTAGGAATTTTAATCACGTCTGTTATGCGTATTGCGCTCTTTTTAGCAGTTCTTGGCGTTGTATCACAAGGGCTTCAAATAGATGCAAGCAATCCACCCGCTTCAGTCTTTCAGCTAGCGGCAGGAAATATTGGCTATAAAATTTTCGGAGTTGTTATGTGGTCAGCTGCAATTACGTCTGTTATTGGAGCTGCTTACACATCCGTATCGTTCATTCGTACATTTAGCAAACGCTTAGAGCAGCATCATAAATGGGTAATTATCAGCTTCATTATTGTGTCAACACTATGTTTTGTAGTCATTGGAAAGCCAGTTAAAGTATTGCTGTTAGTTGGTGCAATAAATGGATTGATTTTACCAATTGCTCTTGGAACGCTCTTAGTTGCTGCTTACCGAAAAGATATTGTAGGAGATTATAAACATCCTCTTTGGTTAACGATCTCGGGTAGCCTTGTGGTTATCGTGATGGCGTTAATGGGGGGATATACATTAATTGATCAACTGCCTTTATTATTTAAATAACTGAGCTGGAGGTGGATTATTTTATTCACCTCCGTATCGTTGAAAGGAGACCAAATATGAGTTACGCAACTGAAACACCTGAAAAAATTCGTAAGCTTATTCGTGAAATGAAAATTACTGGACCAACAGCAGGGATGGCGAATGGATACGCCCAAGCAAATCTAGCAATCTTAAAACAAGAACATGCGTATGACTTTTTACTATTTTGTCAGCGTAACCCAAAGTCGTGTCCATTATTAGACGTAACAGAGGTTGGATCACCGTATTTAACCGTTGCAAAAGGAGCAGATATTCGTACAGATTTACCTAAGTACCGCGTATATCGAGAAGGTGTATTAACGGAAGAAATAGCGGATATTACATCGCTTTGGGAAGAAGATATGGTAGGTTTCTTGATTGGTTGCAGCTTTACGTTTGAAGACGCTTTGTTAAATAATGGTATACCTATCCGACACATTGAGGAGAAATGTAATGTCCCGATGTACAAAACCAATATTGAATGTAAATCAGCTGGCTTATTTAAAGGCGTAACGGTTGTAAGTATGCGTCCTATGCCTTCTCGAGACGTACCTCGCGCGGTGCAGGTTACCTCGCGCTTTCCTTCCGTTCATGGAAGTCCTCTTCATATTGGTAGTCCAAAAGAAATCGGTATCCAACAAATTGATCATCCTGATTTTGGTGATGCAGTGACCATTCACGAAGGTGAAGTGCCTGTTTTTTGGGCCTGTGGAGTTACTCCACAAGCTGTTGCGATGGAGGTTAAACCGTCTATTATGATTACGCATGCTCCAGGGCACATGCTCATTACCGATATACGTGATGATGAACTTGGAATTTTATAAACGAGGTGAAAGACATGATTAAAGCAGTAGATAACAAGAAAACAATTGCAGAGCTGACCCCACTTGGAGATTCGGCTGTGGTTGTAACATTTGGTTCAGAAATGAGCATTAGTACTCATAAACAAATCATGGCGCTTATGAATATGCTTGAAGATACACCGTTTGAAGGGTTTGTCGAGAGTGTCCCTGCATTTACAAACCTAACGATTTTTTACGACCCGCTTATTGTCTATCAAACATATCAAGGCAAAGATTCATCTTTAATATCTCCTTTTAAAATTGTTTCAGCTCTAGTAGAGAAAAAGCTTGCTAGTTTAACGCACCATAAAAATCAACCATCTCATACTGTAGAAATTCCGGTTTGCTACGGTGGCGAATATGGACCCGATTTACAAGATGTAGCGAAGATCAATGGCTTGACGCCTGATGAAGTTATATCCATCCACTCAAGTGGTGAATACCTCGTATATATGGTTGGATTTGCGCCTGGATTTCCATTCTTAGGCGGTATGTCAGAGAAAATCAAGGCACCGAGAAGGTCGTCTCCTCGCGCCAGCATTCCAAAAGGGTCTGTTGGGATTGCTGGAATGCAAACAGGCGTTTATCCAATCTCTACGCCTGGAGGATGGCAGCTGATTGGTCAAACGCCAAAGCCTTTATTTTTACCAGAGCAAAATCCCCCTAGCTTACTTGAAGCAGGTAATATCGTCAAATTCATCCCTATTACAGAGCATGAATTTTTAAAATTTACAAAGGAGAGATAAGCATGAGCATAAAGGTCTTAAAGCCAGGTTTACTAACGACTATACAAGACTTAGGACGAACTGGCTTCCAAAAACACGGTGTCTTAGTGAGCGGAGCTATGGATACGTATTCTTTGCGCGTAGCAAATCTATTAGTTGCGAACGATGAAAAAGAGGCTTGCTTAGAAATGACTTTAATGGGTCCAACAATTGAATTTGAAAAAGATTGTGTAATCGCTATCACTGGAGGTGATTTAGCACCGAGCATTAACAATGAACCCGTTCATATGTGGAAACCAATCTACGTGTCAAAAGGAAGTACCCTTCAATTTGGACCATGTAAAAAAGGGTGTCGAGCTTATTTGGCAGTAAAGGGTGGTTTTTTACTATCTCCTGTTATGAATAGTAAAAGTACCTATTTACGCGGCGAGTTAGGTGGTTTCAAAGGGCGCGCTTTACAAGCAAACGATGTAATTAAATTCACGGGTTCTCAACAGCAGCATGTAGAAGTGGCAAGTCATGTACATATGCCAAACTGGTATGTGAATTTTCACGAGCGCTTATCGTTTGAAAAAAAGCCGATTATCCGTGTAATAAAAGGCAGTCAATTTGAATTGTTTACTAAAGAAAGTCAACAAGCCTTTAGTGAACAAGCCTTTAAAGTTAGTACTCAATCAGATCGCATGGGTTATCGAATTGCTGGTCCTGAAATGGTACTTACTGAAAAAGTAGAGTTGCTATCAGAAGCCGTAACGAATGGATCTATTCAAGTACCGCCAGACGGAAATCCAATCATTCTATTAGCAGATCGACAAACCACGGGTGGCTATCCAAAAATGGCTCAGGTCATCACGGCTGACTTACCAGTTCTAGCTCAGGTGAAGCCTGGAGAAAGCATTTATTTTCAATATATTACCCTAGAAGAAGCTGAACAAATTTATTTAGAAAACGAAAAAACTATGAAGCAGTTAGCGTGTTCAATTGCACTTTATCAAAAAGAAGCTTAAAAAACGAAAGGGGAGAAAAGGATGATTAATACTGCAGAATTAAAAGAGGTTATAGCTTTAATGAATGAAGGTGGCATTCAAAAGCTACATGTGGAACACGATGGAACAGTGATTGTTCTTGATAAAACACTAACGGAAGAAGCAACAAAAGTGTTAACGCCTAGTAAAAACAATGAGGTAGAACTCACACCTCCATTAAAAAATGAGGAGCCATCAAAAGCGGTCTGCGAAGTACGTTCTCCTATGGTCGGAACCTTCTACTCCTCTCCTGAACAAGGAGCTTCACCTTTTGTATCGGAAGGTGATAGAGTTCGTGCTAATGATATCGTCTGTATTGTAGAAGCAATGAAGCTTTTTAATGAGGTAGAAGCGGGAATTGAAGGAGAAATTATAGAGGTTCTTGTGGAAGACGGCGATATTGTTGAATACGACCAGCCTCTATTTTTAATCAAACAATAAGCGCTAATAAGGAGTGAGACGATGTTTAAAAAAGTGTTGATTGCTAACAGAGGAGAAATTGCTGTTCGTGTGATTCGTGCATGTAAGGAACTTGGCATCAAAACCGTAGCTGTGTATTCTACTGGAGACCGCGATGCACTTCATGTACAGATGGCTGATGAAGCATACTGCATCGGTGGGAAAAGTCCTAAAGATAGCTACTTAAATAGTAAAAGCATCATCAGCGCAGCGGACGTGTCACATGCAGATGCGATTCATCCTGGGTATGGTTTTTTATCTGAAAGTGCACAGTTTGCAGATGCTTGTCTAGAGTATGGGATAACGTTTATTGGTCCTTCATCTCAGGCTATCTTAGATATGGGAGCTAAAGCAAAAGCTCGTGATACCATGAAGCGAGCAAACGTACCAATTGTACCAGGAAGCGACGGTTTAATTAAAAGTAGTACAGAAGCTACTGCGATTGCAAAAGAAATTGGCTACCCTGTCATTGTAAAGGCATCCGCTGGTGGAGGCGGTAAAGGAATGCGCACGGCTTTTAATGAAGAAGAGCTTCACAAAGCAGTTCGTCAAGCTCAGCAAGAAGCGGAAAAAGCGTTTGGAGACAAAGGCGTGTACTTGGAAAAGTTTATTGAAGACCCGCGTCATGTTGAAATTCAAATTTTAGCGGACAAGCATGGACACGTTGTTCACTTAGGAGAACGAGACTGCTCCATCCAAAGGCGTCATCAAAAGCTTATCGAAGAGTCACCGTCACCAGCGCTTAGCGAAAAGCTCCGGGATGAGATGGGAGATGCTGCTGTGAAAGCTGCAAAAGCAGTGAACTACTATGGTGTAGGTACGGTTGAATTTTTACTGGATAAATACGGTGCGTTTTATTTTATGGAAATGAATACGCGTATTCAAGTTGAGCACCCAGTAACAGAGTTAGTAACAGGGGTAGATTTGATTAAAGAGCAAGTTTTAGCAGCAGCAGGTTATCCGCTATCCTTCACGCAAGAAGACACTACTTTTTCTGGATGCGCAATTGAGTGTCGCATAAATGCGGAAGATCCTTGGCGTGATTTTATGCCTTCACCGGGAACAGTAACAGAGTACATTCCACCTGGAGGGTTTGGGGTACGCATAGATAGCGCAGTATATGCAGGCTATACAATTCCACCTTTTTATGATTCGATGATTGCTAAAGTGATTGTTTACGGAAAAAATCGTACGGAAGCTATTCAGCGCATGAAGCGTGCACTCAGCGAATTTTATATTAAAGGAGTGCACACAACCATACCGTTTCACTTATCCCTTCTAGAACATGAGAAATTTTTAGAAGGAGATTTTACAACGAAGTTTTTAGAAATATATGAGATTCAGCCAGAGCAGGTAGCAACAACTTTATAAGTAATAACAGAAGGCGCCTTTATACAGGGTGCTTTCTTTATTTTTATGTCTAATTAAAGGCGAAAAAACATCCTAAAATAAGGTACTTTCCGCTAGTTTGTTGTATAATAAAACAAAGATTGTGAAAATATGTTCAAATTAAAGGAGAGCGTGAGTATGCAGGATAAAAATAAAACGGTTGTGAAATCGATGAGCATTCTAACGCTGTTCATTGATCACCCTCGCCTTACATTCAATGAGTTAATGAATAAGACAAATATCCCTAAAACATCGCTGCACCGAATGCTTGGATCCTTAGAAGAAATGGGTTTTTTAACGAAAGATCCATATGGCCACTATGAGCTTGGGCTTCTTTTTTTGCAGTTTGGTCAGCTTGTAGCCGATCGACTAGATGTTAGAGGGCTTGCGCTGCCGATTATGCAAGCGCTTCGCGATGAAGTAGAAGAAGCCGTTAATCTGATCGTTCGCGATGGAGATGAAGCGATGTATATTGAAAAGATTGAAGCCGTGCACCCCGTACGTCTTTATACATCGATTGGACGAAAATCGCCGCTTTATGCTGGTGCTTGTTCTCGCATTATTTTATCTTTTTTATCATCTGAAGAGCAGCAGCGCTATTTAGAGGTAACCGATTTAAAACCAATAGGCATAGGCACAATTACCGACAAAGAAAAGTTAAATGAAGAGCTTCATAAAGCACGTGTAAACGGCTATACAATTAGCCATTCTGAGCTTGAAGATTATACAACAGCTGTTTCAGCTCCAATCTTTAACCATAAAGGAGAAATTGTAGCGGGAATTAGCGTTGCAGGAATTGATGCACATTTTCATGAAGAAAGAATGCCATTTTTAATTAAAAAAGTAACAACGGCAGCAGCGGAGATTTCAGTGAAATTAGGATATATTCCTCAACACACATCTCCATTTGCGCAGTAATTTACATAAACGGAGGAGTTTACAATGAGACGATTAGAAGGAAAACGAGTCGCCCTTGCTGGTCAGCGAAAAGTAGAGGACATTAAAAAAATCGTAGAAAACTTAGGTGGGACGGCTCTTATTCGACCGGCACAAGGAACAATTTTTTTAGATGACACTCATCTTGAAGAAGACGTAAAAGATCTTGTTCAAGGTACGTACGACTGGTTTATTTTCACTACGGGTATTGGTACAGAAATCTTATACAATACCGCTGATAAAATGGGGCTAGCTTCTGAATTCCTAGCGGCATTAAAGAGCGCTAAAATCGGGGCTCGTGGCTATAAAACCATTAATATGCTAAAAAAGCTAGGCGTTACACCAACGGTTCGCGATGATGATGGCAGTACAGCTGGTCTGGTGCGAGAGTTAAAGAGTCACTCATTTGATAGATGTAAAGTTGCGCTTCAGCTTCATGGAGATCCTGCGCCTGCATTAATGACCTTTTTAAATGATCAAAACGCCAAGGCCAAAGATATTCTTCCTTATAAGCACATTCCTCCTCAAACTGACGTGATGGAGCAACTGTTAGATGAAATACTAACTAGGAAGGTAGACGCAGTCAACTTTACAAGCGCTCCTCAGCCTCGTAACCTTTTTTCCTTTGCGCGCGAAAAAGGAAAAGAACAAGAGGTTTTAGAAGCATTTGAGACAGACGTTGTGGCGTTATCAGTTGGAAAAGTAACGGCTGCTGCGTTAAATGATCAAGGCGTGAAGCGCGTGGTAGTTCCGCTTCAGGAACGAATGGGGAGCGCGATTGTAGCTCTAGAGCAATACTATCAGCAAACTATAGAGAAGTAATCAGGAAAATAGTACGCGTTTGCGTGCTATTTTTTTCTTCTATTTCACTAAGTCTTCCAATTATGAAATGAAATTGTAATATTTCATGTAAATACATCGTGGTATAATTTTCGTAGTAAAAGACTATTTTTAGCTATTTTTCGACAATAATAGTTCGATATATACATAGAGGATTAGACAGATGAAGTAATGGAGGAATTTAAAGTGAATAAAAAAGCTATTTTTGCCAATGCAGCGGTTGTTTTAGGACTATCAAGCGTGTTTTCAACTGAAGCATTTGCCTCAACGATAAATGAAATGGAAAACCAAAAAACGACGATTCAACAAGAGCGTGAAGAACTACAAGGGAAAATTTCAAGCGCAAATGAAGAAAAGAAGCGTTTAGAAAAAGAACAAAGCAGCTTATCAGCTCAGTTGGAGCGTTTAAAATTAGCAGCTAAGGAAAACGAAAAGAAAGTAACGGATACAGAAGACAGCATTAAGCAGACAACTGAAAAAATAGACATCCTTCAAAAAGACATCGATACGCTAAATGAAAAGCTAGAAGAGCGCAATCAAGTTTTGGCTCAGCGTGCAAAAGCACTTCAAGAAGCTGGAGGCAGCGTTGATTATGTTCAAGTGCTTCTTGGTTCACAAAGCTTTTCGGATTTCGTTGACCGCTCGGTAGCTGTGTCAACAATCATTAGCGCAGACCGTGATATTCTAAAAGAAACTAAAGAGATGCAAGATGAAGTAGCACAGAAACAGTCTTCTGTAAAAGGTAAACTAAAAGATCTTGAAGCGATGAAAGAAGAGCTAAAGGGTATTAATGAATATTTAGCGGAGCAAAAAGCGGAGCAAGAAACCCTTGCTGCTCAGTTAAATGAAAAAAAATCAGAAAATGCACAGCAAGTAGCATCTTTAACGGAACAAGAAACAGATTTATCAACGCAAGAACAAACGTTAACAGACAGCATTGCAGCTAAAAAACAAAGAGAGCAAGAACAAAAAGAAGCAGCTGAAAAAGCTGAGCAGCAGGTAGCTACAGCTTCAGGTCAATCTATTGCTGAAAAAGCAGCTCCTGCTCAAGACAATGAAAGTACGAAAGCTACATTAAAAGCTACTGTTGAAGCACCAGCGGCTAAATCAGCTCCTGCTGCATCTCATTCTAATGTCGCAACGGTTGGGAATAAATGGATTGGTAATTCTGCATACGTATTTGGTGGAGGTCGTACCCAAGCGGATATCAACCGCGGATTCTTTGATTGCTCATCGTTTGTACACTGGGCATATTCACAAGTCGGCGTTGAGCTAGGACCTCGCGGCTATGTAAGCACTGAAACATTAAAGCATGCTGGTACACAAATTTCCGCTTCACAAATGCAGCCAGGTGACCTTGTCTTTTTTAACACATATAAAACAGATGGACATGTTGGCATTTATGTAGGAAATGGAAAATTCATTGGTGCTCAAAGTAAAGGCGTCGGCATTGCTGATATGACGCAAGGCTATTGGAAGAAAAAATTTAACGGACGCGTTGTTCGTATTTAACGTATAATTTTCTAAAAAATCATTCATACTAGATGGATGATTTTTTTAGGAGGTACGGCATGGATTTGGTACAAGATTGCATTAAGAAAGACTTAAGAATTCTATTTGTCGGTTTTAATCCAAGTATTCGATCAAGTGAAACAGGCTATCACTTTGCACATCCTCGCAATCGATTTTGGAGTATTTTATACAAGTCCGGATTAACACCACGACTTTATAAGCCTGAAGAGGATGTAGATTTACTAGATCTTGGTTATGGTCTTACGAATATTGTAGATCGTCCTACAAAAGCGGCAGCGGAAATTACGAAAGAAGAATATGAAGAAGGACGAAAGCAGCTCGCTCATAAAATTCGTACTTATCAACCAAAAGTCGTTTGCTTCGTCGGAAAAGGTGTCTACGAACAATACAGCAAACGCAGAAATGTTCCTTGGGGAATTCAAGAGGTTTCGGTTATTGAAGGGACAATTGACTTCGTGGCTCCTTCCTCAAGCGGCTTAGTGCGAATGAAAATAGACGATATTGTGGCCATTTACCGAGAGCTAGCAGATCTTTTTTACTAAAAGAAAAAAATAGACAAATAAGTTTGGAAAGGAGGAACCTATGAAACTTCGAGTATCAGCGGTTCAATATCATCTTCATACAATTCAATCCTTTGAGGAATTTGCTCATCAAGTTGAGCACTATGTCAAAACAGCAGAAGAATTTGGAGCAGAGTTTGTCATGTTCCCAGAATTCTTTACAACACAGTTAATGTCGATTGGTAACCACCAAGGACAAGCATTAACAATTCAGGATTTACCGGACTTTACCGAGCAGTATCGTTCTTTATTTATGAGCTTAGCCATTAAAATGAACATTCATATTATTGCAGGTACACACGTAATAAAAAGAGAAGGGCGTTTGTATAACGTAGCGCACCTTTTTTATCCAGATGGACGTATAGGTGAGCAAGCGAAGCTTCATATGACGCCAACGGAGCTACATGAGTGGGACATGACGCCTGGAGAAAACCTGCAGGTGTTTGAGACAACCAAAGGGAAAATTGCGATGCTTACGTGCTATGACATTGAATTCCCTGAGATTGTACGCATGGCAAAAGCAAAAGGTGCAGACGTAATATTCTGCCCGTCATGTACAGATGATCGTCACGGGTTTCACCGCGTACGCTATACGAGCCATGCAAGAGCAATTGAAAATCAAGTTTATGTAGTAAACTCGGGGACAGTAGGTTCACTCCCTACCGTCGATTTTATGCGCGCTAACTTTGGTCAAGCTGCAATCATTACCCCAAACGATGTTCCGTTTCCACCTAAAGGATTAATGGCTGAAGGTGAAATCAACCAAGATATGATTGTCACAGCTGACCTAGACTTGGAATTACTCTATAAAGTTCGAGAAAGCGGATCGGTAACAACGTGGCGTGATCGTCGTACAGATTTATATACCGATTGGGAAAAAGAAGAGGTCTTGATTCGATAAGGAGTGATGAATGTGTACCGAAGAGAGTTTTTTGTGTTTGACGAAAAAAAGCCTGTTCCCGCCATCATTCGAAATTATCACCAAGCTGATTTTCAAGATTTAATTGCTATTCAGCAAGAATGTTTTCCACCTCCGTTTCCGTCTGATTTATGGTGGAATATCGAGCAGCTTACCAATCACGTTACGCTATTCCCAGAGGGAGCATTGTGTATAGAAGTAAACGGTAAAGTAGTAGGAAGCATGACGGGATTATTAGTTCAGTTTGACCCTAAATCACCAAATCATACGTGGGCGGACGTTACGGATAGCGGTTATATTCGTAATCATGACCCAAACGGGAATTCATTATATGTTGTAGATATTAGTGTAGCCCCTGCTTACCGTAAGTTAGGGTTAGGGAAATGGATGATGACTGCCATGTACGATGTCGTCATTCATCTGAAACTAGACCGGCTAATAGGTGGAGGGAGGATGCCTGCTTACCACCTATATCAGGATAAGCTAACGCCAGAGCAATATATCCAAGAAATTTCAAAAGGTACCATTCAAGATCCTGTTATTACATTTTTGCTGCGCTGTGGTCGAACACCGCTTAAAGTGATAGAGAACTATTTAGAAGATGAAGAGTCTTGTAACTACGGAACGCTAATGGAATGGAAAAACCCATTTTTAGTACAAAAAAGCATCTCAGCTAAATGAGATGCTTTTTATCGTTTCACAACAGATTTTGGTTTGCCCATGGCTTTCTTTAAAACTTCGGTTAAATACATATTACCCTCTGGATTGGTTTTTTGTAACAAGAAAGCAGTTGCTTCAATATCATCCATCGCACGGTGAGCATGTTCTCTAGAAATTCCATGTGCATCTAAGAGCGTTGTTAGCTTTTTATTGACAAATCCGTATTCTTTCCATTTTACTGATCTCATCGAGCAGTGCCATTTCAGGTCTTGTAAAAAGGAATAGCGCTTTAGTAAAAAGCTACGGTCAAAAGAAGCATTGTGCGCAATAATACCATCAGCTTGCTTAAACAACTCGATCACTTTTTCATCATTAAATCTTTGACCTTCCACCATTTCATTTGTAATCCCAGTTAGCCGAGTAATATGAGGATAAATTGGGTATGTCGGCATTTCAAATCCATTATAGCGGTCTAGCTCCGTGAGGGTTTGGAGCTGTTCGTCGTATTCATAAAGTAAAATTCCAAGTTCAATCATTTCACAACTAGCGGGACTTAAGCCGGTTGTTTCAATATCCACAAACGCGAGTATTTTAGACTGTCCAGACAAGACGTTCTCTCCCTTATCATTATGATTCTCTTATTCTACCATTGATTATCTAAATGGAAAAACCATTCCTTCGTGAGAATTGACGCGTTTCTTATAAATAAGGTAGAATGATGTTAGAAGTTTATATGGAATTCCCAAAGGGGAGTAGCTGCTACAGCAAGGTCGTCATTCCGAGAGAATCTCTCCGGCTTTGTTGGCAATATGTAATATTGTTAGCGAGACCTTTGCCAAATGTTTTTTGGTAAAGGTCATTTTAACCATCTTTACAAAAAACATTGTGAAGATGGTTTTTTTATTGGTTTCTACCTTAAAAGGTTGAAAATAAATTTCTGGGAGGAAAACAAATGAAAAAATGGTTGATAGGAATCCTAGCCAGCACGTCTCTTGCATTAGGTGGCTGTTCAATGCTGGAAGGAGCAAATGACGCACTCACATACGTAAACGAAGCGACAGACTATGTACAGGAGGCAAAAACATTTGCTGAAGAAGCACCCGAATTAGCACAGCAAGCCATTACAGATTCAAAAGCCGCAGCGGAATTTGAAACGAAACTAGAAGACATGAAAGGAGAAATTGAAAGCTTCAATGAGCTCAATGCCCCTGAATTAGCAGCTGACTTACACAACCAGGTACTAGAGCAAAATGAGAAAGCGCTAGACGGAATCAATACGTATCTAGAAAACATAGAGGGCGGAAAGTTGGATCCTGCAGCGCTTGAAAATACGGAGCTCTTTCAATCCATTCAAGACATCTCAAGCATCGTTAAACAAATTGAAGACTTGGGATTATAAATTCGTAACGAAAAGGGTATTGGATTTTAGTCCGATACCTTTTCTATATTAGCCATATTTTAGAACATAAAAAAAGCTCGTCTACAAGAGACGAGTGAAAAGGGGCATATCTATAAAAAAAGTACTGTCTTTACTATATAAGAGAAAAGTGAAAAACCGATGAAAAATTACCTTTTTATAAAATTTCTCTTAAAGAATAGTGAACAGAATGTCTGCTGTCTTTTTTTCTGTAATTCTAGTATTGTAAAGATAAAGACTTTTAATAAGGAGGAGTTTTAATGCGAATTGTGTCTCTATGCCCTAGCAACACTGAACTCATTGGTTATTTGCAATGCGAGCATTTACTTGTAGGGGTCGATAACTATTCAGATTGGCCGAACAGCGTGCAAAAATTACCGAGATTAGGTCCTGACTTGTCTATTGATATGGACTTGGTTGAGGAGCTGAAGCCGGATTTAATCTTAGCTTCTTTAAGCGTTCCTGGAATGGAGCGAAACATTGAAGAATTAAAAAAAAGGAACCTTCCTTTCGTTACGTTAAATCCTCAGTCCTTAAGTGATATTAGAAATGACCTTCTGACTGTAGGGAATTTAATTGGAGTAGGTACTTATGCAGAAAAAATTGTGCAGCGATTTGATAAAGAAATAACCTACTATAAAGAGTTAGCCCAGCGTATTATACACAAGCCCAACATCTACTGGGAATGGTGGCCAAAGCCTTTGTTTACGCCAGGTGGCTCAAACTGGCTAACTGAAATTAGTGCGCTTGCCGGAGCAAAAAATATGTTTGAAGATTACAGTGAACCAAGCGTTCAAACAACGTGGGAAGAAGTCAAAAAGAGAAAACCTCAAGCGATATGTCTTGCGTGGGTTGGGGTAGCCGAAAAGAACGTCAATAAAAAAGTGATCCAAAAACGTTCTGGTTGGGAAGAATTAAGACTGTCGGAAACGGATATACATATTTTAGAGGAGGCATTATTTTGCCGGCCATCTCCACGATTATTAGTTGGTCTTAAAAAGCTAGCTCAGCTGCTTCATCCCGCTATTTTTAAAGAGGATAAAGATGAAGATGTGCTACTATCAGTTTTAAAGGGTATGGAAGTTGACAAGCCTTAACCAACAAACTATGCTGTTACTACGAAAAGGAGAGAAAAGGAAGTGGTACATTGAAGCTAAATGACATACTCGAAACATTAACTAAGCGAAATCCAAACATTTTAGGCATGGATGAATTTTTACAGTTTGCCGTTTTGGTCCCACTTGTTCAAAAACAAGATGAGCTTCATGTGTTATTCGAAGTAAGGGCCCACCATTTGCGTAGGCAACCTGGTGAGATTTGTTTTCCTGGGGGTAAGATTGAACCAAATGATTCAACACCTCAAGATGCAGCAGTGAGAGAAACGACAGAAGAACTGGGTATTGAAAATAAAGCGGTTGAAAATGTCAAACCATTAGATTATATCGTGTCGCAATTCGGAACTATTATTTATCCGTATATCGGGGTTTTAAAAGATGATTTGCCACTACGTCCAAACCCTTCTGAGGTAGCGGAAATATTTACCGTACCCCTTTCGTTCTTTAAAGAGAATCCACCTGAAGTTCATCATATTCATTTTAAAGTAGAGCCTGATTCAACCTTCCCATTTGATGATATCATTGGAGGAGAAGATTATAATTGGCAAACACGCAAGATGGAAGAGCATTTTTATTATTATGAGAATCGTGTAATCTGGGGTCTAACTGCTAAGATTTTGCATCATTTCACCCAGTTATTAAATAAATAAAACAGGCGGTTACGACCGCCTGTTTTATTATAATGTCTTTAGAGCTTGTTCGATGTTTTTATCGCCTGCTAATAAGTCAAACGATTTTTTGTAAGTTCCTTCTTCTGTAAGGCTAGTAACCACAACCTTGGCAACGTCTTCACGAGGAATTGTTCCGCGCGTTAAGTTTGTGGCAACGTCTACTTTACCCGTACCAGCGTCGTTCGTCAATCCACCTGGTCGAATGATTGTATAGTCTAAACTACTTGCTTCTAGGATTTTGTCAGCATAGTGTTTCGCTACGTAATAAGGCTTTAAATTCTCATTCCAGTTTTCACGATGATGTGCTTGTAGGGCACTTACCATGATAAAACGATTAACTCCTACGTTTTCGGCTGCTTCAATTGATTTGGCTGCTCCGTCTAAATCAATTAGCAACGTTTTATCAGACCCGGTGCTACCTCCTGAACCGGCAGTAAAGACTACCGCATCGCAGCCTTTCATTGCTGCTTCTAATTCTTTTACCGTTCCTTCAAGGCTAGCATAGACCGCTTCAATATTTTCATTTTTTAGTTTCTCAAGCTGTTCTTCCTTACGAACCATTGCGCGTACGGTATATTGTTCATTAGCGTGTAATAGTCTTACAACTTTTTGACCGATTTGTCCATTGGCTCCAATAACTAATACTTTCATATACATTCTCCTTTCAGCTCTATTCTTTCTTTATTATTTCATACGATTCTTATGCACTCAAAAGTTATGCTTTAAACACTTTTAAAGTAAAAAAACAAAATAAATTTCATAAATAAGAAAATAAAATCATTTTAAAACGCTTTTTAACCATAAATTAGAAAAACCATACACCCTTATGACTATTTTTAGTATTTATTTGAATTTTGTTAAAAGCTCTTACATTCTTGAATACCAGGTTTCAGGGTCTAAAATGCTTCTTTTTTTTCTTTAAACTATACGAATAGAGTATATGGGACTATTGAAATTTTACTAATGAATGTTTTTTTGATATTATTCTTTGGGTCACTAATATTTTAGTAATTAAACTATTTTAATTCATTTTTTTCAATAGTTATGTTGAAAACGTAAAGGAGATATAAAGATGAAATCAAATACGATTCAACATCTAGTTGCAGAGAGAGCGATGCTATCGCCAAATAAAGAAGCATTAGTAGAAGGTGAACAACGCTATACGTATGAAATGTTTTCTAATCAAATTAATCGAATTGCAAACTTTTTAGTAAGTCAGAGGGTCACAAAAGGAGATCGAGTTGGGATTTTAGCTCGTACAACCGCTGCTTATCCAACTGTTATGATGGCAATTGTAAAAATTGGAGCTGTTGTAAGCCCGCTTAGTGAAAATATGACACCTTACGAATTAGACCACATTATTGAAAGTGGAAAGTTAAAAGCGCTCCTACATCATCGAGAATTTTCAACGGTTGTGGAAGGGGCTAAAGCAATTGACCAATTGAACTTTACGGTAGTGCTAGAGCGGGAACCTAAGTTTAGTGAACAATTCAATCAATTTTCAGCAGAAGAACCTTCATTTGACTATGAAGTAACTGAAGAAGATACGGCTTTAATGATGTTTACGTCAGGTACAACAGGGAACGCAAAAGGCTGCATGATTTCACATGGTGGCGTTCGAAAATACTTAGAAAGCGGAAGAACAGAGGATTTAATTCATGTTGAAATGCACTATTTATTTGTGCATCCATTCTTCCATATGAGCTCAATGAACTCTATGTTTCACTGCATTAAAAGCGGCGTGACAATGGTTTGTTCAGAAGAGACCGAACCAGCACGGATTTTAGACATTATTGATAAAGAAAATATTACGCTATTATTAGCTTTGCCACCGGCTCTTACGTACTTATTAGAAGAGCTCGAACAAAATCCTCGCGAAAACTTACCGTGGAAGCTAGCTTTATCAGGTGGAACAAAAGTACCTGAATCACTTATTCGTAACTTAGAAAAGCATGGTGTTACGGTAGCACAAGGTTACGGTAGTACAGAAGCTTGGGTGATCAGCGCCTGGGCACCTCAAATGAGCTGGGATAAAGTAAACTCTGTTGGAAAACCAATTGCAGGTGTTGAAGTAAAAGTAGTTAACCCTGAAACAAGAGAGGCAGTTGCAACAGGAAAAATTGGTGAAGTCCTTGTGAAAAGCCCGTACATCTTTAAGGGATACTGGGGGAATGAAGCGGCAACACAAGCTGTGTTACATGACGGCTGGTTATCTGTGGGAGATGCAGGGAAGCTTGATGAAGAGGGATTCCTATACATTGATGGTCGCTACAAAGATGTCATTGTATATGGAGGAGACAATATTTATCCAGACCAAGTAGAAGATGTGATTTTAAGCATTGATGATGTGTTGGAAACGGCGTTAGTTGGTATGCCAGATGACTTATATGGAGAAGTTCCTTACGCGTATACGGTGCTAAGAGAAGAATCTAGTGTAACAGAAACAGAGGTTAAAGAATACTGTAAAGAACGATTAACAGCTTATAAGGTTCCTGAAATCGTATTTGTACCTTCTCTTCCTAAAAACAGCGTCGGTAAAATTATGAAGAAAAAAGTAAAAGAGCTAGCTTTAGCTCATGCTTAAAAAATAAACAAAAAAAGCGGTATAATCACCGCTTTTTTTGTTTATTCGCTTAATGTTTTTGAAAGTTTCTGCATAATATGAATGTATTGTGAACGCTCTTCATCTGTCAGATGAGATAAAATACTGAGCCAAAAATCCGTACGCGTTTGCTGTAACGTTTCCACAACGTCTTTTCCTTTTTCAGTTAGCTCAATCCATACGCTGCGACGATTCTTCTTTTTATAAATGCGCGTTACGAGCTGTTCATCTTCGAGTTGATTTAACACAATGGTAATGGCACCTGGGGAAAGGCCCAGTACTTTTGTGATATCGCTAACAATACAGTTTTCTTTATCATAAACAGTTTTTAAGATTGTCTCTTTTGTAGGTGTAAGGTGGTAGGGAAGTAAATCATACTTTTCACCGATCACAGCGTTTCGATACTTCACTAGCGCCTCTTTAATTTGATCAATGCTTTCTAACTGTTCTTTCACATTTTCTTTGTTATACTGCGTCAATCTGTGGAGCCTCCTCTAGATTCATACATTTGTACTAATTATTATAACATGTGTAAAGCTTTTGTATAAATGAAAGACCTTCTCTATTTGTGACAGTTTGATGAAGTCTAGATAGAAAAAAGTTAAATTTAATTTCCAAAATTCGTTAAATTATTATTTATTTCGTGCTATTATGATAGTAT
Organism: Bacillus sp. VT 712; assembly: GCF_001614195.1. Taxonomy (NCBI): domain Bacteria; kingdom Bacillati; phylum Bacillota; class Bacilli; order Caryophanales; family Bacillaceae; genus Bacillus; species Bacillus sp. VT 712. The sequence continues at coordinate 128,292 of NZ_LWBK01000004.1, forward strand.
CAATAGCGCTTTCAGACAGATGTTTCGTTTCAAAAAGGGGTGTGTAAATGATTCTGGCTTTTCTCAGTCTTTCCTTTTCTTCTTAAAAATATTTAATTTTTGATAGACGAATATTTCTATATTTTTATATAATATAGTGAAACATACATATTTTTAAAGGCTGTTTTCGTATAGATTGTTGCTAAGAGAGGCATCCTATATAATAGAATAAAAGGTTGAATAGGGGTGTTACTAATGGCAATGGCTTGGCACGATATTTACAAAGACTTTTATACTCTTTCAAAGAATGAACAACTGGAAATGTTTAAAGCAATTAAGCAAGATTTATTTCCAGAACCAAAGAATGACATTTCTAAAATGGTTGGCGAAGTTCGTGAAACACGCTTTTCAAATGGATTAGCGTGTATT